>NZ_BAAGDP010000003.1:0-173710 GCF_054660695.1 Turicimonas sp. TL08 | reverse complement strand
AGCTATTGACCGGCTCTACGAAAGTCCCGTTCGAAAAAGTAACAAACTTCTTAACGCCCATGTCAATTCCGATTTCGGAATTAATCATCCGCTTAGGCTCTATTTCAAATTCAGTCTGAATGGAAACAAACCACTTTAGACCTTCTCGAGATACCGTAATGTTCTTTGGTTTGCCAATGATGCTTCTGCTCTTTCTGTAGCCGACTGTCCCTATTTTCGGCAAATAGATCCTTTGTTTATCCTCATCTATTATGAATCCCTGCGGGAATCGGAATGAATCGCACTGAAATTTCTTTTTGAACCTTGGAAAATTCGCTCTCTTGGCAAAAAAATTCTTGTATCCCTTCTCCAAATCTTTCAATGCTTGTTGGAGGACTTGAGAATGACAGTCTTTCAGAAAAGAGTGCTTGTTCTTCCACAGAACGAGACGGTTGGCACACTCTACATAGTTAAACCGATGTGCTTTATCTTTGCCGTAAAGTGACTTTTCTGCGGCTAAAGTTCTGTTATAGACATAGCGACAGGAACCCGCAAATTGGCTCATCAAACGAGCTTGGGCACCACTAGGGCACAATTCAAATCTAAAAGCTCGTCTCATCTGCATCTTTGTTTCCTGACTTCCTTGGCAAATTAAAATTTGGTCATGGGCGTAGATACTAATACCAGATACGACAGATAATGTCTTTTGAATTTGCATATTCATTTGGTCTTTGCCACTAAGTACACTCGATACGCATTTACCCAAACAGATATTGGACGCACTGAAAATAATTTTTCCCTCAGTTTGTAATGATTTTGAAGCTGACTTAGTAGAGTTTGATGGCGAAAAATATCACGTTCATTTGTTAATTACTTACCCACCTAAAGTCTCTATATCTCGTTCAGTCAATTCTCTGAAAGGAGTATCGAGCCGTCTTATTCGAAAAAAGAAATATCTCTCCATTCCTAGCCTGTTATGGGGGATGCTCTCTGGGCTCCTTCTTATTTTGCTGCAAGTTGTGGGGGTGCACCTATTTCTATTATCAAACAGTACATTGAACAACAGAATACGCCTGACTGAAAAAATTATTATATTCGACCCTTATATCACCGTCCTAAAGGACGGTGTTTTACGGGTCGGTCTGATAAAAATAAACCTAAAAGCCGCGTCATTCGCTTTGAGAGCCGCATAAAAAAACCGCAAGCTTAAGCCGTACTTCATCAAATAACTGGAGGTCGTTCAAGCAGGCGGTCAAAGGAGCGTCATACTCATCTATTAGGAGAACCAAACTGTTTGTAGGAAGAGTCGCAAGGCAATCGGATAATTGGTCCGACATCGAAAAAAGTTCACTAATCTGATATTTCAGCCCTACCGGATTAAATTTTCTTGCGAGCAATGCGGTGAGCTTTTTTGCAAATTTGTCGCTTGAGCGAAAATCACGTATTTCTGAAAAGTCTAAACGGACTACGGTATAGGTTCGCTCATCGTTCCACAGTTTTTCAATTTTTAAATTCAGGAAATATTTCAGACCATTCTTAAACAAAGACTCTAAGGTCGAGATCAACAAGGACTTTCCGAACCTTCTAGGCCGAACTAAGAAGAGCTTTCTTCTTTTGGATGCCAGCCTAAAAATGAAATCAGTTTTGTCCACGTATATTTCACCGGCTTCTCTGAGCGTCTCAAAAGACGATGTTCCCAAAGGTAAGTCTTGCAACGTGTCTTTTCTCATTTTTCCGTAGGATTTACTTAGAAGGACAGGTCTAAGCGCGGCTTTTATGGCCGCCCTTATGACACTTTATGTTATCTGTCCTTTTGATAGCTCAGGAACGAAAGAGGCTGACAAAGATTCTCTTAAGCCTCTTTGCCGGTCGAGGTTCTCCGGGCGGTTGTTGTTCTCTTGGCACCGGCTCCGGCAGCTCTCGGTTTCTTTTCTTCAAACTTGAAGCCGACTTTGCCGCCTTTTTCTAAAACCAAGAAGGCAGAGAACGGACGTTTAGTTCTATTGGAGACAAATGCGGTTAGAAGATCAGTGCTACCTGTCTCTAATAGCTTCTTCATCTGAGCTTCGTCAATCGGCTGCTGAAGAATAACCTTTCCGCTTCTGAAAGTGCATTTCTTCTTGGCTTCAGGATTCAGGGCGTCTTCGCAAGCGTAAGCAGTTTCCGTTTCCAACACTCTCTTGCCGCAGACCGGACATTTTCCGATTACCGAAAGAGAATTGATGTCGACCGGTGTTTTGGGTTCATCCTCTTCTTTGTTGCCGAAATCAAAATCAAGCTTGTAATCAGGGGCCGGACCAAGTTTAAGAACGGCAGAGAAAGGACGTCCCATCTTGCTGATAAATCCGTCGAGAGGTCCGATGCTTCCTTTTTCAAAGAGTTCATCAACTTCTTTGGCTTCCAGCATGCGTCCGCCCGGATGTTTAGCAATGCTGTAATCACAGTGAGAGCAGGCAAAACGCTTGTAATGTTCAACCATCGGTGAGTGGCACTTCGGACATTTAGCATGAAGCAGCATCGGTTGTTCAATAGGTACAGTGTCAGCACCATAGCTCTTTGCTTTATCAACGATCTGTGTTGTCAACTCGGCAATGCCCTTCATGAATTCATTGCGGGAAAGCTTTCCTTTTTCAATCTGAGAAAGCTGATATTCCCATTCACCGGTGAGTTCGGCCTCAGATAAGACGTTGATGTTTAAGCCGTGAAGCAGTGTTAAAAGCTGCTGAGCTTTCGCTGTCGGAACAAGTTCACGGCCTTCGCGAATCATGTAGCTTTGCAGAACCAGCCCTTCGATAATAGCTGCTCGTGTAGCCGGCGTACCGATGCCTTTTTCGCGCATTGCGTCGCGCAGTTCTGCTTCTTGGATTTCCTTGCCGGCGTTTTCCATTGCGCTCAAAAGAGTCGCTTCAGTGTATCTTGCAGGCGGTTTTGTAGCGAGTTGCTGAGATTCAATGTGCTCGACGGCAGCAGGTTCATTCTGTTGAATCGGAACCATCACTTCCTGTCCGACGGCATCCGCGCCTTTACCATAAACGGCTAACCAGCCCGGGCTTTCTAATACTTTTCCTTCAGAGAGGAAAGAGTACTTTTCTACCTCGGTGATGCGGGTAATGTTCTTGAACTGTGCCGGCGGGAAGAAAATGGCTAAGAATCTCTTGACCACTAAGTCATAAATCTTCTGTTCGGCTTCGCTTAAAGAAGCAGGAACTTTCTGTGTTGTCGGAATAATTGCAAAGTGGTCGCTGATCTTGGCGTTGTTGAAGATCTTTTTATTGAATGTGACCCAGTTGTTCTTCAGAATTTCTTTTGCAAATTGCCCCCAAGGAGACTCCAGCAGCATGTGCATGATTTCTTTGACGGAAGGGATGTAGTCTTCCGGAAGAGCACGGGCATCGGTTCTCGGGTAGGTCAACACTTTATGTTTTTCATAAAGGGCCTGAGCAATAGCTAAAGTTGTCTTAGCAGAGAATCCGAATCGCTGGTTAGCTTCTCTTTGCAGAGTGGTCAAATCATATAAGAGCGGACAGCTGGTTGTAGAAGGCTTGAACGTTTCGGTTACGACACCGGTCTTGCCCTGACAGGCATTGACGATCTTCTGAGCTTCTTCTGCATTCCATAAGCGATCTGCTTTTAATGTGTTGTCATCGCTTTTCTTAAAGTTAGGGTCAAAATACTTACCGTGGTAAGAGCCTGACTTAACACCGAAATCAGCATGAACTTCCCAATAATCTTTAGGAATGAAGCTTCTGATTTGGTTTTCGCGTTTAACGACCAGGGCCAGAGTCGGGGTCTGCACCCGGCCGACGGTGGTTAAGAAGAAACCGCCGTCCTTGCTGTTGAAAGCAGTCATGGCACGTGTGCCGTTGATGCCGACAAGCCAGTCTGCTTCAGAGCGGCTCTTGGCGGCGTCTGCCAAAGGCTGCATTTCTGCGGCTGTACGCAAATGATGGAAAGCCGTACGGATGGCTTCTTTGGTCATGGATTGAAGCCAAAGTCTCTCCGTCGGTTTTTTAGTCTTTACTGCTTCAATGATGTAACGGAAAATGAGTTCGCCTTCTCGTCCCGCATCGCATGCATTGACAATTTTGTCTACATCTCTTCTCTTAATTAATTTGGAGAGCGTTTTGAGCTTGGCTTCGGATTTCTTTATGGGCTGAAGTTCAAAGTGAGGCGGAATTACAGGAAGATGCGCAAAACTCCATTTTCCTCGTTTGACTTCATACTCTTCAGGAGCTTTGATCTCCAATAAATGACCGACTGCAGAGGCGACGATGTATTCGTCGCCTTCATAATAATCGGTGACCTTTTTGAGGCCGCCTAAGGTTTTTGCAATGTCAGTCGCTACGGAGGGTTTTTCCGCGATAACCAATGTCTTGCCCATCTTTTATCCTGCATAAATGTGGTTTCTTTTTTCTAAATTAGCACCTTTTCAAAGAGTTGTCGAAAATTCCATGGACCCATAACTCTCAATTAAGTCAGGAAATTCAAGAGGTGTGATTGTTTGTAAGAATTCTTCTTTTTCTGATTAGATCTTGTTTCTTGGCCAACGACGAAAGGCTTTTTTGCTTAATAGAGGCGGATCAAAGCTTTTTTCTATCTCGTACCTAGTATGATCTCGAGAAAAATATTATGGAGGCCTTTAATGGCAATACTTCCTATTCTTAAATATCCGGATGAGCGCCTTAAAACGAAAGCCGCTACCGTCACGGAATTCAATGAGGAACTGAAAAAATTAGCTGCCGATATGGCAGAAACGATGTACAAAGCTCCCGGTGTTGGTCTTGCAGCCACCCAGGTTGATAAGCACATTCGTCTGATCGTTATTGATATTACGGAAGAGAAAAACGATTTGAAGGTTTTGATTAACCCGGAAATCGTCTCAGCAAGCGAAGAGCTAAAACCATGGGAAGAGGGCTGCTTGTCTTTGCCCGGCATTTACGACAAGGTTAAAAGACCGGCTGAGGTCGTCGTCAGAGCTCAGGATTTAGACGGCAATACTTTTGAAATGGCCTGCGACGGCTTGCTTGCCGTTTGTGTTCAGCATGAAATGGATCATTTGAACGGTATCGTATTTGTTGATCACTTGAGTTTGCTCAAGCGCAGCCGTATCTGCACAAAAATTAGAAAACAAAGAGCAGAAGAAGCTAAAGCGGCTAAGCACAAAGAAGATTAATCAGTTCTCTGCATCCCAAACATGTTTGGCGATGGCAGAAGAAATCTCTTCGTAGTGTATCGGGGGAAGGTCATGACCCATCAGAGGCATGACCTTTAATTTTGCGTTCGGAATAAGGTCTGCCACCTCTTTACCTGCGCTTAGCGGCAGCAAAGGATCATCCTCGCCGTGAATGACTAAGGTCGGAGTACTGAGGCGGGACAACTGAGCTGATCTGTCTCCGCTGGCTAAAATGGCCAAAAGCTGTCTTTCCGCTCCCTTCGAGTCAAAAGGAATTTGACTGGAGTCGCGCAGGAGTTTTTCTTGTTCTTCTCGCGGATATTCATATTTTGGACTCTTAAGAGTATTGAATACGCGGCAGAAATGCTCGAAGAGCTTCTCCGGATTATCAGGTTGCTCCGGATGCATAAACAGGGAGTAGATGGCTTTGACCTTGCCAGTCCCGGTTCTAGGATTTCCGGAAGCCGACATAATGGAAGTTAAAGATTTCACGCGGGACGGACGGATGGTTGCCGTTACCTGTGCAATCATGCCTCCCATGGAGACACCGACCAAGTGGGCCGAATCAATCTTCAAATAGTCCAGCAGCTCAACCAAATCCAAAGCCATGTTCTCTAATTTATAAGGGGCTTTGACAGGAAGCCTTAATAACGCTCTGCCGATGGCAATCGGAACGGATTGAAAATTCTTATCGGTTGGGAAATATTGCGAGTGACCAACGTCTCTATTATCAAAAGTAATGACCCGAAGTCCTTTTTTGACTAATAGGCGCAAAAGTTCTTTCGGCCAAGAATGATCACTCATGCCGAGTCCCATAATCAGGACGACTGTGGGAAGGTGCTTATCTCCGTACTCGTGGTATGACAAAGTAACGTTTTTTAATTTAGCAACCGGCATGAAAGTAATCCAAATCGAGCCATACTTGATGTATTAAGCTTCCATTGTCCTACAATCTGAGAACAAAATCTCTGTCGGAAAGAAATTCTTTCCTTTTCAAAAGGTGAACTACATGAAGATTGTTTTTGCAGGCACGCCTGAATTTGCCGCTTATGCCTTAAATAAATTAATAGAAGAAGGGCACGACATAAGAATGGTCCTGACGCAGCCCGATCGTCCCTCCGGCAGAGGACGTAAATTAAAAGCAAGCGCAGTCAAAGAAGTTGCACTTAAGGCTGGCATTCCTGTTGAAACCCCTTTGACATTCAGACGAGCCAAAGGGGGAGAAGAAACCGCTGCGGTTTACGACAAACTGCGCGAAATCGATCCGGACTTATTAATCGTTGCTGCTTATGGTTTGATCCTTCCTCAAGAACTGCTTGAACTTCCGAAAGGAATTTGGAGCGAATATCCGAATCTGAAAGCGGTTAATATCCACGGCAGCTTGCTGCCTGATTGGAGAGGAGCTGCTCCCATCGCCCGAGGTCTTGAAAAAGGCGATAAAGAAGCCGGTGTAACGCTTATGCAGATGGATGTCGGCCTCGATACCGGTCCGATGCTTTACAAAAAAGCTATTCCGATCACCGAAGAAGATACCGCCGGAACACTGACTGAAAAAGTTGGAAAGCTCGGTGCGGAGATGCTTGCTGAATATTTGAAAGACCCGACAAAATATCCGCCGGTAGCTCAGCCCGAAGAAGCTTCTTATGCCAGCAAGCTTGAAAAAGCCGAAGGCGTTATTGATTGGAATCAGCCGGCTCAGGTCATCGTTAACAAGATTCGCGCTTTTAATCCGTTCCCCGGGACATCTTTCAAACACGGTGAGACTGATTTGAAGGCTTGGTTTGCCGTATGCGAAAAGGACAAAGAATATAAAGAACCAGCAGGAACCGTGCTTTCAGCGGACGCTAAAGGAGTTCGCGTCTGTGCCGGCGACGGCAAAGTTGTTTGTCTTAAAGAATTGCAGAGACCGGGCGGAAAGAAATTGCCCGCGAGAGAGTTTTTAGCCGGTCATCCCATTAAAGAAAAAGAACTGTTGCAATGAGTAAAGTAGCGTTGTCGACGGCTTTAATGGAAGCCGCTAAAACTTGGCAGAAAATTAAAGAAGGCTCCTCAATTGACGGTGCTCTCGGACAAATAAAGGGCGAAATCAAACCGGCTGTCCAAAGCTTGGTATACGCCGTTGCCCGAAGAAGAGTTCTAACTCAATGGATACTTAGGAAGTTAGCGTCTAAGCCTCCTAAACCCTTGCTCTCTTCACTGTTAGAGGTAGCTTTTGCTCAGGCCGTGCTTGGTGAGAAGAAGCCTTTTACCGTTGTTGATCAGACAGTTCGGGCAGTTAAAAAAGATCCGAGTCTGGCTAACGCGGCAAATTTCGCTAATGCGGTTCTTAGAAAGTTCTTAAGAGAGCAGGAAGCCCTCGTTGCTGAAGCAATGAAGAACGATGAGGTTAAATTTAATGCGCCTGCTTGGTGGATAAAAAAATATCGTTTGATTTTCGGTAAAGATGCCGATGCAGTTTTAGCTTTACAGCAGAAGCATCCTCCGTTGGTGCTTCGAGTTAACCGTAGAAGAATCAGTCCCGAAAACTATCTAAAGAAATTAGAAGAAAACGGGATCAAAGATGCGCTTCGCGTTGGCCAAGACGGCATAGTTTTGCTTTCGCCCAGACCCGTTTCCGATATCCCCGGATTCTTAGACGGAGAGGTTTCTATTCAGGATGCGGGCAGTCAGCTTGCGGCTCAAATCTTAAATCCTTCGGACGGCATGGTTGTGCTCGATGCCTGTGCTGCTCCGGGAGGCAAGACGGGACATCTGTTGGAAATGGCCGATATTGATTTAACGGCGATAGAGAAGGACCCGGTGCGTGCAAAACGAATCGGAGAAAACTTAGGCCGATTGGATCTGAAAGCAGAAGTTCGAGTCGCTGATGTCGGTGATGTGGCATCTTGGAATGTAGAAAAGAAACTTTTTGATCGCATCCTTTTAGACGCTCCTTGCTCAGCTTCAGGGATTTCAAGACGTCACCCCGATATTCCTTGGCTAAAAGATTTGAGCGATGTGAAGAGCTTGGCAAAGACTCAAGCGTATTTGTTAGATAAAATGTGGTCTATATTGGCAAAAAAAGGCAGACTGCTTTATGCGGTTTGTTCTGTTATGCCCGAAGAAGGGATCGACCAAATTAAGGAATTTGCGGCTTCACATCCGGATGCAAAACTTGTACCTTTTAAAGGAGCTCCTGAAGGATGGATAAGACTGTCCCCGCATGACGACGCTCCTGATTTGGAGTTTATCCCTTGGGTAAGAGACGGTTTTTTCTACGCACTTTTTGAGAAAATTTAATGAATACTTTACACAGGCGCTTTGTTCGACTAACAGCTGCGGGGCTGATCGCAGCTGCTATGGCCGTTAGTGCCTGTGCAGAAGGTATTGTGCCCGTGCATGCGGAGGTGTCTGCCATTCAAGATTCCTCCAAAGCCATTTACTTTGACGGCTCCTTTGAGTTGGAGCTGGCTCCTGAGGTCAAAGAAGTTCTTGAAAGAGGAGTTCCTCTTAACTTCAATCTGGAAGTAGAAATCTTTAAAAATCGCTGGTATTGGTTTGACCGTGAGATCAGTAAGGTCACTGAAAGAATTCGTCTCAGTTATAACCCGCTGACCCGTCAGTATCGTGTCAGTCTCGGCGGGATGACGCAGAACTTTGACAATCTCGATCAAGCCATATTTTTCATGACTACGATTTCCAAGCTGTACGTTGCGCCGTACAGGGATATCAACCCGGATGACTATGAGGTCCGGGCCCGCTTCTATTTGGATACGGAAAGACTGCCCAAGCCTTTCCAGGTAACGCTCAAGAAAGATGACGGATGGAATCTAGATTCCGGATGGTTTGATGTGACGATAGTTTCCACTAAGGAGTAACCGTGTCCAAGTACTTGAGGCTTGCGCTCCTGATTATGGTGGGAGTCAGCTGTATCCTGCTCTTTTTGCTTGTGAACGCCAGCCGTAATACCGGCTTCTTTGAAAAGTACTATCAGCTTCTTTTGTGGGTCAATACCGGGGTCGCTGCAATTTTTCTAGGGCTCGTGGCCGTTCTTCTTACCCGTCTCTATCAAAGGGCCCGTAAAAAGAGATACGGCGTAAAAATCCTTTCTAAATTTGCTTTTGCTTTATGTTTGGCAGGCGTTCTCCCGGGTGTTCTTATCTTCTTAGTTTCCGTACAGTTCCTCTATGGTTCCGTAGATTCATGGTTTGACCGAAAGGTTGAGCGAGCTTTAGATTCCGGGTTGACGCTTGGTAGAGAAGTTCTTGAGAACTATCAGTCATCATTATTGAATCGTGCCCGTAATCTCGCGGTTGAATTGGCGGAAAGTCCTCCCGCAGAATGGGTGTCGCGTCTAGACAGTCTTCGCGAAAGAGAAAATTTATCCGAGGCGATGATTGTGACCTCCCGCGGCAGATTAATAGGCGTCAGCGGAGCCTCATTCAATACCTTAGCACCCGTGGTTCCTTCGATAAGAAACTTACAGACCGCACGATCTGAGGGGCACTGGGAGGGGCTGGAAGAAAAAGAAGGCGGCACTATACAGGCAAAAGCCATTGTGCTGATTCCGACGGTTGAGCTGCCGGCTGCTGCTCCGCTGTCTTTGCTTCCCAATGCCAGTTCTCCGAGAAGCGAACGTTTTACGTTCAGCAGAAACGGTTTTGAATCTTCCAGTCAGACAGGAGAAGCAGTTTTTCTGGAGGTGGTAGACAACATTCCGCCTTCTTTGGCTCATAACTCTGAAGTGCTGATGAACGGTTACCGCGACTATCAAGAAATGGTTCTGGCCCGCGGAGGGTTGCGTTCCATTTATTTGATAACGCTGACCTTGGTTCTTTTGATGTCTATGTTCGCTGCGATTGCCTTATCCGTCATTATTGCGACGAGAATCACGAAGCCGCTGATGATTTTGCTTGAAGGTACCCGAAGACTGGGAAGCGGCCATTATGATTTATTGCCGGAATCCAAGACTAACGATGAAGTCTCGGAGTTGACGCGGTCTTTTAACATCATGACCACGCAGCTGGCAGATGCCCGCAGAGACATTGAAAAGCGCGGCGAGGAACTCGAACAAGCCAAGGATTATCTGGAAAGTATCTTGACCAAGATGTCTTCCGGCGTAATTGTCGCGGATGAGTGGTGGAATATCGTTTCTGTTAATGCCAGTGCCTCTTCAATCCTTAAAATCGATTTGGCAGGCCGTCTCGGCGAACCTTTGCAGGAGGTTCTTCCTGATTTTATTGAGCCGATTAGAGAAGAAATCGGCAAGCCGGTTAACGGTAAATATCCGGATGTTTCCGTTCAAAGCGAACTTGTTGTGAAATCCGGTAAGAAACATCAGCGTATTTTCTTGTTCACTAGAGGATCGACCCTCTCCCTCGGAAGCCGTGAAGGTTACCTTTTGTTGTTTGACGATATCAGCTCCTTGGCAGCCGCCCAAAGAACCGAAGCCTGGGCTGAAGTTGCGCGCCGCTTGGCTCACGAAATTAAGAATCCGCTGACGCCGATACAGTTAGCTGCTGAAAGACTTCAGATGAAACTTGAGACCAAAGTCTCGGGTAAGGACGAAGAGATTCTTCAGAAGGCTACGAGAACCATTGTGAACCAGGTAACGGCTATGAAGCAGATGGTCGACGACTTCCGTTTGTACGCGAAGATCGGCTCTCCTCGATTCGAAGAAATCAATTTGGCCGAGTTTGTCCAGGAAGTCACCAACCTTTATTTGGCCGGAGATATTCATCTTCATTTGGACTTGGATCCGACGGTGCCTCTGATCGAGGCCGATGCCAACATGCTCAGACAAGTACTTCACAATCTCATTTCCAATGCGATGGAAGCAGCTCCTGATAAAGAGGCCATGCGTGTGGAAATCAGAGTCGCAAAAGAATATGAGCCCGGAACAAATGTTGTGGACGGCGTAAAGCTTGAAGTCATTGACAATGGGCCAGGATTTGCCGCTCAAATTCTGGAGCATGCCTTCGAACCTTATGTTACGACAAAGACCTCGGGCACAGGGCTTGGATTGCCGATGATAAAGAAAATTGTGGCAGAACACCGAGGTACTGTCGGGGTGGAAAATATAGTGGATGAACAGGGCCAAATATTAGGAGCAAGAATAACGATTATCTTCCGACAGCTTGCGAACTGAAGGAATTAGGAAAATAGTCATTCTTTGTTTAGAATGCCTTATAAATAGTCGAAAATAAAACGATATGGCAGTAATTTTAGTAGTTGATGACGAAGTAGGGATTAGGGAACTTCTTTCTGAGATTTTGTCTGATGAGGGTTATTCGGTGCTCTTGGCAGAAAACGCCGGCGCAGCGAGAATTGCTATCAATAATCGTCCCGATTTAGTATTGCTGGACATTTGGATGCCGGACAATGATGGAGTTTCACTTCTGAAGGAGTGGAGTTCAACAGGCAAGCTGACAATGCCCGTGATTATGATGAGCGGACATGCCACTTTGGATACCGCCATCGAGGCAACAAAATTCGGCGCCGTAGACTTTTTGGAAAAGCCGATCGCTCTTTCCCGCTTAATCTCCTCGGTTAAAGCAGCTCTCGAAAAGAATTCCGTTGAACCCAAGATCGGTACAAACCGTGCTCCTCAGCCTCGTCAGCCGCTTCAGCCTCGTCCTCAGCCCGGCTACGGTACTTATCAGCAGCCAAGACCTGAGCCTCAGCCTCAGCCGGTTCAACCTAGAATTATTGAACATAAGCACGACTCTCTTACTTCTATGATGGCGGCTATTAATTTCAATGATCCGCTAAGAGAAGCAAGAGACCAATTTGAGAGGATTTATTTTATGAATCTTCTTAGAAAAGAAAATAATAGTATGACCAAGGTTGCAAGCGCTGCAGGTTTAGAGCGTACGCACCTTTATCGTAAGTTGAAACAACTTGGTTTAGACATTGGTCGGGCCGGAAGATCTAAAGAGCGCAACGACGAGTTTTCTGAAGGCTGAAGCCAAAGCCATTTGAGGACAACATGAGAATACTGATCCTTGGAGCGGGGAAGGTTGGTGCTTCAGTAGCTGGAAACCTAGTTTCCGAGTCTAACGACATCACTATTGTCGATAAAGACAAAAACAAAATCAACGAAATCCAAGGAATGTATGACCTGCAGGGGATTGTTGGAGACGCGACGTCCCCGTCGGTTTTGGCGGACGCCGGCGCGGCAGATGCCGATATGCTCGTGGCTGTGACTGCGAGCGACGAAACCAATTTAGCCACAACCTTAATTGCTGAACAGCTTTTTAATATTCCGGCACGTATTGCCCGCGTTAGAAACGAGGAATTAAGAGAGTATCCGGCACTTTTATCGACTTCCGGCTTCAGAGCAACTTCCGTGATTTGGCCGGAAGAGGCGGTAACCAACTCTATCGTTCAGCTCATTCATTATCCGGAAGCTCTTCAGGTTATTGATTTCTCAACGGCTGATTTGATTTTGGTCTCCGTCAAAACGGATGCCGGCTCCAAAATGGCCGGCAAGACCGTGGCTGATATTCATCAGGTTCTGCCTGATGCCAAGGTGCAAATTGTCTCTATCAGCCGTCAGAAGTTCCGTGTTACCAACATTAGGCCTGACACCGTCATTAATCCGGGAGACGAAGTTTTCTTCCTGACGCTTAAATCCGAGGCGTCGAATATTATTCGTGTATTCAGACAGAAGGTCAGAAGATATGACCGAATCATGATAGCCGGCGGCGGCTCTCTCAGCCTGCAGTTGGCACGGGCTCTCGACAGCTCCGAGACTGCTAACGGAGATAACTACAACATTAAAATTTTGGAGGGCGATCCTGCACGCTGTCAGTATCTTTCCGAGCATTTGTCGAGTTCCGTTCTAGTCTTAAACGGCGACATGACCGATGAGACGCTTTTCATTAATGAAGGCATTGCCAACATCGACGTGTTTATTGCAGTCAGCAACGATGATGAAGATAATTTCATGAGCTGCTTGCTGGCTAAGCGCCTTGGTGCCCACTGTACTATCGCACTGATCAACCGTTCGAGCTACATTGACTTGATTGACTCGACCGATATTGATATTGCTTTTTCACCGACAGAGTCAGTACTCTCTGACTTGCTTCGCCATATTCGTCAAGGAGACGTAGTTTCGGCTCATACCTTGAGAAGAGGAGCCGCGGAAGCAATGGAGATAGTTGCTCACGGAACGCCTAAAAACTCTAAGGTCATTGGTAAGCCTGTCACAAGACTAAACCTGCCGCATGGGGTGACTATCGGCTGTATTGTTAGAAAAGAGAATGACACTCAAGAAGTCTTGATGGCTTCTGAAAAAGATTTAACCATTGAGGACGGCGATCATGTCATTATTTTTGCTGACAGCCGCCAACAGGTGCCGGAGATAGAAAAGCTCTTTGCTCCATCTGTAGGATTCTTCTAAAGGGAGTCACAGATGCATCCTATCCTCCGTCTAATGCTCTTACCGGTCCTGAATGTTTTAGGTCCGATTATTGTGGGATTTTCCTTTGCGATGCTGATCCCGCTCATCTTGTCTTTTTGGAAACAAGACGGGGCATTTAACGGATTTTTGATTTCTTTTCTTATTACATTTTTTTCCGGTGGACTTCTTTGGTTATCTACAAGAAGTTTTAGAAGAGAGCTGATTCCTCGAGACGGATTCCTGTTGGTGACAATGGCGTGGGTTTTCTTAGCCTTTTATGCCACGCTGCCCGTTTATCTCACTATTCCGGATTTGCCTTTTACGCATGCTTTCTTTGAAGCCGTTTCGGGGATTACGACCACTTGCGCGACGATTCTTCGAGGACTTGACGATCTGCCGATGAGCGTGAATTTCTGGAGATGTTTCCTAGCTTGGTTGGGAGGCATCGGTATTCTGGTGATGGCCGTGGCAGTTCTTCCGCTGTTGGGCGTCGGTGGTGCACAGATCTTCAGGGCGGAAAGCACGGGGCCTTTGAAGGAGGGGCGCCTCACTCCAAGAATCTCGGACACAGCTAAGGCCTTCTTCAATATTTATTTTGCGATTTCCGTTCTTTGCGCAATCTGCTATCACATGGCCGGAATGGACTGGGACGATGCCATTATGCATACGTTCACCACGGTGTCTTTGGGAGGTTTCTCCAGCCATGATGCCGGGTTCGGATATTGGTCAACCAGAGCCGTTGACTATGTGTGTGTAGTCTTTTTGCTTATCGGCGGCATTAACTTCTCCATGCACTTCCTCGTATGGAAAAAGCTGTCTCCGATGCTCTACTTCAAAGACGTTGAAAGCTGTGCATGGCTTTTAACAGCGTTAGTCCTTACTCTTTTATCGACGTTCTTATTGGTTTCTTTTGAGACCTACGTCAATGTCGGAGATGCTTTTTACTATTCGGTGACCAACGTCATTTTCGTGATAAGTACCAGCGGTTTTGCGAACACAAACTATGGCGACTGGCCTTTAGTAGTTCAGCTACTGGCTTTGTTCGGCTCGAGCTTTGCCACTTGTGCCGGTTCTACCGGCGGCGGCATCAAAATGATCCGTGCGATTGCTTTGGTAAAACAGGGCGGTCTCGAATTTAAGAAGATTTTGCATCCCCGCGTCATTGCTCCGTTGGTGATTGGGAACAAACCGATTAGCAACCAAGTTATATTTGCGATTCTGGCCTTTTTAATGCTCTATATTGCGATTGCCTTCTTGAGCACGATGGTCTTTCTGTTAACAGGTTTTGACGGTCTTACAGCGTTTTCTACCGCAATTAGCTGCTTAAATAATCTTGGTCCTGCGTTAGGAAATTTGGGGCCCGCCTATAACTTCTCGTCTTTGACGGATTTCCAAGTTCTCTTCTGTACGTTTTTAATGATTATCGGACGTTTGGAACTATTTACGGTACTCGTTCTCTTTACCAGAGGTTTCTGGCGAGCCTAAACTTGAGTTTGGTGCTGGTGAAGATAATCAATGCAAAAACCGGGTACGGAAAACACAATCAGGAGTAAGCATGCTTAGGAGAAACTGTTTAGCTATGGCCTTAATGTCTGTTTGCGGACCGATAGCTCATGCAGCGGAAAAAGTTGGAATCAAGCCGGAGACTGTTCCGGGACGTGCAGATTATCCGGAACTACGTGCCGGTACACAGCTCGACCATCTCTATGAATCTATGTTGGCTAACGGATTCGGAATAAGCAATCCGAATGTCGGTAAAGATAAGCCTGTAGTCGTCATTGTCTCTGACACGCAGTGCCCGTGGTGCAGCAAATTGTGGAGTGCAGCAAAGCCGCTGCAAAACCAAGTGAACTTTATTTGGTTCCCAATTCCTGTCCTACGTGATTTGAGTATTGATCAAGCCGCTCTCATTCTTTCCTCTGAAGAACCTTGGGATGTCATGCAGCACCACGAAGATCACTTTAAGGACAAAGATTTTCGAGGCATAAATCCTGCCGGAACAACGGTCGATAAGAAATATAGAGACGAAGTTTGGACCAATGCCAAAATAGCTCGTTGGTCCGGTTTAACGACTGTACCTCTCGGGGTATTTAAAAATTCCTCCGGCAAATATATTCCGATACCTTCTGGAACCGACACGGAGCAAATAAAAAAGATCATAGGTATTGAGTAACCAAAATAAAAGGATTTATATTGAAAACGCAATACGAACAGACTCTATTCTGAAGTTTTTCTTCTATAGCTCGTTAGTTACGAAAGTGATCTAATTTTCTTTTAAATTGCTTGTTCATTTACATCAGATTGTTTACACTATGTAGCAACATTGTTGCAATGGTGAATTAAATGCCTACTACTGTTTCTGATGACTCTATTCGAGTCAGAGTCAATAAACAGCTCAAAGCTGATGCCTCTGAAGTCCTGAATGCGATGGGATTAAATTTTTCAGATCTCATCCGGCTAACTCTGATCAAGCTGGTTAACGATCGTAAACTCCCTTTCGCAGTTGAGGTACCTAACAACGAAACTATTGAAGCCATTAAGATGGTTGAAAAAGGAGAGGTAACCCGGCATGAAAGCGTTAGCGGGTACTTTAGAAATCGAGGTAAGTGATGCTTGCCTTCAGTACAACGAACATTTTTGACAAAGATTTGGACCGAATGGAGAAGCGTGGAAAAGCTCTTTTCAAAATTGAAAATATTTTGACACTCCTTATAGAAGAACAAGATTTGCCTAGAACGCTTTGTGATCATCCTCTTAAAGGCAATTGGGATGGATATCGGGAACTTCATATCGAGCCCGACTGGCTCCTTATCTACAAAAAGACGGAGAGTGACTTAATTGCGGCGCGGACAGGAACCCATTCCGATCTTTTTTTCAAACAACGTCGTTGACACATTTGAACTTCCTGCCCAAGAGCGATTAACTAATGGTCTTTTGAGGGCGGAATAGCTTCTTGCTACTTTAATCCGCCTTATCTCATTCTTGTCATAAATTGAAAATTTCAGGGTCGGGAGTTCTTATTCAGAAATGATTTTTCTCTGGTTGTGATTCTTTCTAATGAGAATACAGAAAAGTCAGACCTATCTACGGAACCCCCCAAGTAACAGGAACATCTTCCTTAAGGGAGCGCTCAAGCATTTCGACAAAGGGGTAAGCTCTTTGAGTGAAATAGACGGTTTGTTCCATTGCCGGTTTCTTCTCTTTATCTAAATCTTTTCCTTCTCTGAAGGCCTTGTTTTCCTTGGCTTTAACTTCTTTAAGAAGTTCTTTTTCTTTTTCAATTCTTACCTGAAGGGCCTTAAGGGCGGCAGGGATCTCTTCAGGAGTTAAAACTCCGCGAATGCCTAAAGGTTTGCCGAATACTTTAAAAATTTCCTCAGCTGTTTCGCGAAACATATAAATTTCGCCTGCAGCTTTAGAACGGAATGTGACGATTGCCATTCGGAATCCTCCGTAAAACTAAAAATTTTAGGTAGTGCTTCTCGTTTAACGAATTTCCTGAGACGGAAAGCGCTTAAGTGTGTCAGCCCGATTTTACTAGAGGCTAAAGAGGACAATCAAACACTATGAGCTGTTTCAGGTCGTTGTCAGGCATAAAGCATCGTGGAATCACTGCTTTTAGAGAAATCATTTCTTTCGTTTTAAAGAATTTAGGAGATTTCAAAAATCGAAAACTAAGGAGCATTCAATTATTCTTACCTGTAGAAGCCAATAAGCATTGAAAGATCTCCGTCTGTAATTTCTTCCAATATCACTCCGAGCTCTTGAGCGAAGATTCTAGGCTGGCTGCTGCACATTAACTCACAAAACGCTTCCGCAAAAAATTCATAACAATTTTTTCTTGCATACTTGCTTAAACTATTCTCTATGTTGTAACCGTGCTTGAGAACCACTCTTCTGCGCACAGCGGTATTGAAAATAGAAGTCAAAGCAAAAGATCCTTTTCTATCCAAAAGGTTAAAGAGAGCAAAATGCACAGCATGTCCGAGCTCGTGCGCCATAATTTGGTAGACACCTCCTTTGTCAGAAAAAGAAGTCCAGAAATCTTTTTTCACTGCGGCCTCGATTTTGTCCGTGTGATTACCGCAGAAGTATCGCGGATTTAAAGAAATCATTCTTTCTTTGGAACAAGTAGCAATGGCGGCTTTCAGTCTTGAATTAACTTTTATTCCTCGGATCTCTCCGAAAAGTAACGGATATTTTTCACAAACGTCAGCCACTGCTCTGGCGATAGATATGGTTGTTTCGAGCGTACATGCCGTTAAGGTCTGCGGTTTTTCCTGAAGAAGTCCGCAAACAAAAAAAGCTCGCAAAATGTCCGTCGTACTGCGGGCTTTTTCGATTTCGTTCCGAAAAGTCAATAAGTTTTCTTTTTGATTGGCATGAGATTTTTCTCTGATCTCTGCGGCTACTTCTTGCATTTTCGTGAGACGACTTTCGGCAAGACACAGATTAGAGCTAAGTGGTTCACCTTCTTGATTAAGGTGAATATCTTTACGGTGAAGGTGGCTCTGATCACAATAATTCAGTACGGGGGAGGTGGCCAAGGTTATCGTTTTATCGCTCATTTTTCAAGATGGAAAAATATAGAAGAATTTGAATTGCACTGATTTAGTTGTTCTGTAAGTTATTGGATGCTGCTGTTAGACACCTTGAATTTCTGCTGAGAGTTTGCGGTCAGAAGAAAAACAGAATTGCCTTTTCGTGCCGGTCGTTCAGATAACAGACTTCGAGTCTGTCAAGAACCCTCTTTGTCCCATTTCTAGGCTCCGATTAACAGGTCTCCTTAATCTCTTACATAGAACTATTTTGATTCATAACGCGACAGAAAGAGTCGTCAAAAAGGCAGCTATTCATTTGAAAAACGCCTTTGAACAAGTGCTTATGAACTCAAAGTGAAGATCCATTGGAATTGCAACCGAGGAATTCCTTTCTTTTCTTGTTCTGTTTCTCTATTACGGCCTGGGCTATTAAGGCTCTAAGTATTTCTGACAAAGGATAGAAAGCGAGCTTCAAGAAAAACCGCACTGACGAGAAGGAGATAGAAATAGCTTAGATAGTTTCGAAGTTGGTTTCTATTCAAGTAATGTTCATGGATCAAAAGCAATATAACTTATTGAATTGTAGATAAGTTTATCTGTTTCCTTGAGAGAGAAGTAAGCGAAATATGCGGCGTATTTTGTCGCAACAAATCTTAAACTGTTTTTAGTAAGACATTGGAACGGCAGTCAATGTCGCTGCTTATTCCCGTGAGAAGAGATACTGCTGGTGCCAAAGACGCGATGCAATAAAGGTGCCGCAAGTTAACGTTGAAAACGTAGTTGGTTTAAAAGGAAGAGGACTATGAAAGTTATCTTTGACAGAGATGAAAGTAAAAATGACGCTGGAGAAAATGAGTTTTTTGTTAATCTCGAGACTATTTTGCTGGCAGATGGTCTTTGGGATATTCCAACCGAATTAAGTGCGAAGCTTCTTTGTAATGATTCGCGCAAGATAAGAGCAAGAGCTATCAGCAATCCGATTTCAGACTTAAATGCTCTTGAAAAATTTATTGAGAAAGAAACTTGTCGGAATAACTTAAACGAGGTTGTAGGACAAGAATTATTTGAGAAGCTGTCAATTCATTCTTTGTCGCTCTTGTTTAATAAATCCCCGGAGGCGTTGCTGCGGGCCAGTGGTTCTGAGGTTATTGCTCAAAAAGAATCTGAGCTTCTACCTCTCATAAGAAATCCCGAAGTCAGATTTTGGTTGTCTTATTTATCATCCGGCGGCAGTGAGGAAGACTGTTTTTGCGAGTTCCGCTCCAAGGGCATCAGTTGGGAACCAACAAAAGAAGATTTAGATGAAATTATCCGGAGTGTTGACAAACATGGGACTCGTACAGAAAAACAGCGATTACTGGAAGAATTGCTTTCAAATCGGAATCCTTACGTCCGTGCGCTTGCTCTTCCTTATGTGCGCAATTCTGAGTTATTGAAAAATCTCCTAAAGGATCAGTTCTTTTTTGTGAGAGAAGCTGCGTTAAGAACAAAAGCATTTGCTCAAGGTAACTTTTGTGCGCAAGAGCTTGTGGAAATCATCGGCAATGACCCAGAATTAGCCGAGCTTGTTTTAGATAAAGTAAGAGAAAAGAGCGTTCGCAAAGAATTGTGCGATGCATTGAGTAAGAGTGATGTAACCGAAATACGGACGCTTGCAAACGGCTGGGAAAAGATCCCAGAGGAGGAGGAAGATCCATTTCTGGAAGATATTCTAGACAGTTCCGAAGACTTCGATGACATCGGAGAAGACGAAGAAAATGATGATTTCGACGATGAATATGTCGACGAAGACGAAGAATTGGAGGATTCCGCACTAGAGGAAGATTTTTGGGATGAACTCTCGGACCGCGGATCCGTTCCTTTTGGAGGAAGGTCTGGAAAGAAGCCAAGATCTTAAAGATCTTCCACGGGCCTGAGACCTCAATACAAGCTCAGGCCCAGGAGTACTCACTATGGAAAAATACTTTAAAAATTTAAAAACAGAGAAAACGCCGGTCATCTTTGTTCTCTCAGGCGCAGGTCTGTCGGCAGAAAGCGGTATCGCAACATTTCGTGATAAGAATGGCCTATGGATCAAGAACAATGCAAGAGAGCTAGCCACAATGGAAGCTCTGGCCAGAAATCCTGATAAAGTTTTTGAGTTTTACAACAAAAGGTTTGAAACCGTATGCCGCTGTCAGCCAAATTCGGCGCACTATGCATTGGCAAAGTTTGCACGGGAAACGGTTGGCTTTTGCGAGTTTGTCCACGTAACACAAAATGTTGACTGGTTAAATGAGTTAGCCGGGGCACTTCAGGTCTATCATCTCCATGGGTCATTGAATCAGGCACGTTGCAGTGCTTGCGGAGCTGTCTTTCCTCGTCCAAATTCATTTCGGAAAGACAATACCTGTCCTTCGTGCGGAGCAAAAGGCTACTCGGTCAGGCCCGATGTAGTTCTTTTTGGCGAGCGGCCATATTTCATGGACTGGATTCCAAATTATTTGAAGAGGACAGATGTATTTATTGCTGTAGGAACTTCCGGAGAGGTTTATCCCGCGGCATCATTTTCTCGGCTATGTAAGAAAGCAATAAAGATCAACATCAATCCTGCGGAGGCAGGTCATATAGAGAATTCTTCATCTTTCCATTTCCATATTTCGAAAAAGAGTACTGAGGCGCTTCCAGCATTGCTGGAGGCATTGACATTAACAATTAAAGAAAGCGCTTCATGTGGGGAAGAAAAATCTTGTTCTTCCTGATTAATCAGCTAATTAAATTGACTTTGTGCGATGTAATCCAATAAATAGCGTAGTGTGTAAGGTAGGCACCTGATAGAAGCGCGTTAAAAGCAAAGCTACTCCGAACAGTGGGAAGAGGGGGAGGAAAAAGCAACCTCCCCCAGCTCTCGTCAGAGAGGATACCTTCTTTCTTTTGTGATGTGATAGAGGTCTCCATAGGTAGCAATCCAGCCATCAAGTAAACGTGAGTCTTGAAGGACGACCTCGAGACGGTATTTGCCGTTATCTAGTTTTTTCAATACCTGATCCTTGGCAAAGGGAGTCTCTTCAAAATTTCGGGCCGAGTCTTCTCCGGTAAATTCCAATACCCAACGTACTTTTTCCCCGTCACTGTAGTTGAAATGCCGAGAGTTAAGGTATTCGGAGAGGCGGAAATCTTTCGGCACTTCTCTTGAGAAATCTGTCATCTTGGCGCTTTTGATTCGATGAAGCGCCAAATGAAAAATTTTGTCATCGTTTTCATAGGTGCACACTAAATAAAGGCGAGATTGTTGCTGTACGAGGCCTAAAGGATTGATAATTCCTGTTCTGCTAACTCCATGCATATTCTTATAGCTAATTCGAAGTTTTTTCTCTTCGAATAATGCGTTAGAAACCTCATCAAAAATCCTCGGCAGAATTTTGGCAGGAAGTTGGGGAAGGGCCGGGGAGACAAGGGCTACCTTTTGCAGCCAGTCTTTTTCTTTCCGGTTGGAGTGTTTTTCATTTAAAACCTTATCGGCTTTGGCAAATAGGAAGTCAAGAGACTTAAGGATAGAGCCTGGAACTTGATTTTTGATATATTCCTGAGCTAACTTCAAAAGAAGACACTCATTAGGTTTTAGTTCTAAGGTTTCCCATTTATTTTCCGAACGGTTTCGACTGTAGCCGAATTTTCTGTCGCGTGAATCACGTTCAACTCCGAAAGAATCTGACTCTGATATTCTTTTCAGATATCTTTGTACAGACCTCTTGGACAGATGGATACTAGCCGCTTCTAATGATTCGATGATATCTTCAGCACTGGTTTTATTCGGCCTGTAAGGAATCCGGTTTAAAATTTCAAGAACTATTTGGGCTTCTTCCAACTTATTGGGTTTTTTATCCATATTTGAACTCTTTGTATTTTCTATGTGCGTGGGCCGGATGCGCCTCTTTGTGCAATCGAGAAAAGAAAACTTAGACGTAATTTTGTAGCCGTTCACAGAAAATGACAAGACAAAAACCTGGCTATTCAGAAGCTTCTCCCTCATATCGACGAAGAGATTTTTTCTGCCCAAACCTTTGTACTCATAAGATCTCAAGCCTTACGCTTGAACGGAGAAGGATGAATACGCAGAGAATTTCTCATACACAGCGCCCTTGAAGGTACTCAAGATTGTTCTTTTTCGGTTTTATGCAGCTCCAGGATTCGAAACTTTGGCTAAAATTAGTGGGATTCTGAAGGAGTATTCTTTGTGAAGACAGGTTTTCTACTCGTGGCTCATAAGCCCTTAGCCTCGGCGTTTAATTCAGTCGCTGAAGAAATCTTTGCCGGACTGGAGGCCGTGGAGGCAGTGGATATAGATTCCGACGAGGATCGGCAATTGCAGCAAGAACAGCTCGAAAAAGCTTGGAATGCGATAGATGCGGACCAGAAAGTCGTGCTGGTCGATGTTTTTGGTGCAACACCCGGCAATGTCGTTTGCGCATTTGCAAAAGAAAAAAATTGCGAATGCATCGCTCCGTTGAGCCTCCCTCTTCTGATGAAACTCCTCTGCTACAGAAATCAGCCTCTGGAAGTATTGTTGGAGAAGGCTTCTGAGGCGGCGCAAATCGCAACGAGAACAACTAATGAAAACAATTAAAGTTACCGTGTTGAATAAGCTTGGTCTGCATGCCCGACCGGCGACTAAATTAACTCAAAAAGCTAACGAATTTCTCAGTTCTTTGAAGATCACCAATGGCCGCAGAGAGGTCAACGGTAAGTCCATCATGGGAGTGATGCTGATGGCCGCTTCTAAGGGAACTGAGCTGACTTTAATCGGAGACGGAACCGATGAAGAAGAGATGCTTTCGGAACTCAAACAGATGTTTGAAGATAAGTTTGGTGAGGCTCAGTAAGCCATGACGGAAAGCAGCGCAACAGGCAGAAAGGAACTTAGCGGAATAGGCGTATCGAGCGGACTCGGTTTCGGCAGAGCACGCGTAATGGCGATGGCTCCGCTACAGCTTCCTCAGTATTCCATCGCTCCTGACCAAATAGAATCAGAAAAAGAAAGATTGGTTAAGGCAATTGCTTCCGTTAATAAAGAAATTAACCGCATGCTCTCCAGAACCCCGAAGAGAGCCCCGAAAGAGCTGAAGTCCTTCTTGGAAATGTTCAAGATGCTCATCAATGATCAAACCATGAAAGAAGAGGTTGATCATATTATTGCCGAGCGCTTGATCAATGTGGAATGGGCGCTGGCACAGCACTTGGAAGAGGTAAAAGCGGTTTTCGAAAATATGACCGACTCTTACCTGGCAGAACGCGGTGATGATATTGAACATGCCGTCAATCGTCTGCAGGAAGAGCTTCTCGGAAAGGGCAGACGTCTCCAGGCTGAAGTTAGAACAGCCTTAGAAGAAGTCATCCTTGTTACGAACGACCTATCTTTGGCAGACGTGATTTGGCTGACCGAATATGAAGACCTTGACCTTGTAGGCATTATCACAGAGAAAGGCGGACCGACATCTCACACTGCGGTTCTGTCGCAGACATTGTTTATACCGGCAGTTGTTGGGGTTGCAGGAGCTAGAAGCCAGATTCAAGACGGGGATCAGCTCTTCGTAAACTCTAATACCGGAGAAATAATCTGTAATCCCTCGCCGGAAGAGATTCTGGAAATTACAGCTCAAGTCCAAGAGCAGGAAGAGCTTTACTCTGAGTTCTACCGTGCCCGCAGACGTGTCGCAGAAACAAAGGACCAAAAGCATAAGGTTAAGCTTCTGGCTAACATCGCCATGGTTGCCGGCTTGGATGAAGTCTTGCATCAGGGCGCTCAGGGCGTGGGGCTCTTTCGCAGTGAATATTTGTTCATGGGAAGAAACCGACTTCCTGACGAGGAAGAACAGTACGAAAGCTACAAAGAACTTATCGAGTCGATGGGAGGCAGGCCCGTAACTATTAGAACCTTGGATGTGGGAGGAGATAAACTTCTGACTCACGAGGCAAAAGCGGCCAACCTTCCCCAGACTGCTCTAAATGAAGAGGAAGAGAATCCGGCTTTGGGTTTGAGAGCCATTCGTTTTACCTTGGCTAATCCGTCCCTTTTCTTAACTCAGATAAGAGCCATTCTCCGTGCAGCATATAAAGAAAACGTCAAGATTCTGCTTCCGATGGTAACTTCCATAGAAGAAATCATTGAGGCAAAAAGATATATCGAGACGGCAAAGGCACAGCTTGCTGCAGAAGGAAAGCTCTTCAATCCTGAAGTTCCGGTTGGAATTATGGTAGAAGTTCCGGCCGTTGCTATTCGTCCCGAGCCTTTCCTTCGAGAGGTAGATTTTGCATCATTGGGAACCAACGACTTGGTCCAATACACGTTGGCTGTGGACCGCGGAAATCCATCCGTCGCTCCGATTTACAGCGAATACCACCCGGCAGTCCTCCATTTGATTGCCAATACGGCAAAGGCGGCTCAGAAGCTTAATAAACCGCTTTCCGTGTGCGGCGAGATGGGCGGAAAGAAAAATTTAGCGCCGTTCTTTGTCGGTTTGGGATTCGAAGAACTTTCGATGGCGGCAATGCAGATTCCTTCCGTCAAAAAACAGATTAGGAAATTGACACTGGAAGAGTGCCAAAAGTTTGCCAAAAATCTGCTGAGAAAAAATACTTCTGCTGAAGTAAAGACAGCAATAAACAATTTCATGACTAAACACGAGGATAAAAATGTCAATTAAAAACGATGCCCTGACGATGGAAGAGTTCGAAGAGATGGAACGCCTGACCGAAGCAGTGGCTCAGGAAGTCGGACCGCATGACATCGATGCTTCTTTTTTGGACGGCTTTTTAACCGGATGGGCTCTTTTACCGGATGCTCCGGGACATCGTGTTTGGATTGAAGCAGTTTTTGCCAAAGACGGGAAGCCGATTGCCGAGACTGAAGACTTCAAGAAGCTCAGAAAGCTGCTAATGAAGAGATATAAAGAAATCAACGAACAACTTAAGAACTCTCAGGTTATTGATCCGGTACGCTTTGAGCCGGAAACTGAAGAGCTTCTTGCCGAACCTCTGGAAGAACAGCTCAGCTACCTTAGTCCCTTCGTTAACGGTCTCTACTGTGCTGTTTACGACATCCCGAATAACTTGAACTTCAATGATCTGGATTCCGTTTATCCCTTAGTTGTAGGCACGTCTAATTTGGAATCGATCTTAGGCAAACCGCAGAATGAAGCCGGAGAAGAAGTCGAAGAAACGGCTGTCACCTATGACGATTTCTACGATGCTCTTGAAGCGGTGGTGAATAACGTGGCTATTATGGCAAACGGTATGAAGGGTTATCCTCTTCCGCCGGATGTAGAAGAGAAGTTGGCCGAGGAAGAAGAACCTGAAAGTTAATTCGGCGGATTTTTCTTTTGCAAAAAAGCAATAAGAGGAATTAAAACCAGGACGGGGAGGCCGAGCAGCGCAGTACCGATAAAGAAATTGCTGTAGCCGACGGCTTCCACGATTACTCCCGAGAATCCTGCCAGGAATTTCGGCAGGATAAGCATGATTGAGGAGAACAGCGCATACTGAGTCGCTGAATAGGCGACGTTCGTAAGTCCGGAGAGATAAGCCACAAACGCGGCGCTGGCCAACCCACCTGCAAGGTTATCGGCACTGATGGTAAAAATCAGGAAGGTTACGTCATGGCCGACGGTGGCTAGCCAAGAGAACAAAAGATTTGTAGCTGCAGATAGAACTGCACCTAAGAACAAAGTTTTAAGAACACCAATCTTGAGGACGACGGCGCCTCCTAAGAAAGCCCCCGCCAAAGTCATGATGACGCCGAAGATCTTAGAAATGGCGGCAACTTCTTCCTTTGAATATCCTAAGTCCCGATAAAAGGGATTGCTCATGACTCCCATCACAACATCGCTGATGCGGTATGTTGCAATCAGCAGAAGAATTGCAACGGCGTGCCAACGGTAGCGAATGAAGAAATCATAAAGCGGAGTAAGACAGATAACTTTCAGCCATCCGATAACTTTGGAGGCGGGAAGCGGAAGGTTAGGATGTGCTAGGCAGAATGCATCGATTGCTGTTTTGGTTTGAGCCAGTTGCTCTGCTTTATGTTCTTTGTCGGCCTCATTGGGGGGCGGAGATAAAAGTGTTGTACAGAGGCCTACCGCCATAGAAGCCGCCATCACTGCATAAGCCACTGTCCAGCCGAATTGATCGTAGGTAAGGGCGTCGTCAGCTCTTGAGGCAAAAGCAGCAATAGCAAAAGCTCCTGCGCCGGCCCAAATCATGGCTAAGCGATAGCCCGTTTGATAGGAGGCTGCCAGCGCACCCTGATATTCTTCAGCGGCACTTTCGATTCTATAGGCATCCAATGAGATGTCTTGAGTAGCGGAAGCAAAGGCCGTTAGTCCGGCAAAGATGCCTAATTGAAGCAGTTGGGTTTGCGGATTGCTGAAAGCCATTCCAAGCAGACCGATGACGATGAGAACCTGAGAAAAAGAAAGCCACGCTTTGCGCTGACCCAATTTTGCGGTCAGGTAGGGAAGGCTGATATTGTCAACGAGAGGTGCCCACAGCCATTTGCATCCATAGGCTAGTCCGAGCCAAGACATAAAGCCGATGGTTTTTAAATCAACTCCTGCTTCTCTAAGCCAAAAGCCAAGCGTTCCTAGCACCAAAAGAAGCGGAAGGCCGGCCGAAAACCCAAGCAAAAACATCCTCAGACAGACAGGCTGAAGATAAATCTTAAAGAGGGATTTCCAAGAAGCAGAGTCAGACATAGGAACTAATAAATCTCTGAAGGAGTGTCAACCCAGGTCCATTCTCCGAGAGGCAAATCCTTTGGGAGATCTAATTTCCCGAATTTGATTCTTTCTAAAGCTTCAACTCGATTGGAGACAGCGGCAAGCATTCTCTTTACTTGATGGTATTTGCCTTGAAAGATTGTCAGATCCAGGACTTTTTCTGAAATTAAAGAACACTCATGGGCTTTAACAATCTCGTCGGAGTCATCGAGTTTTACGCCTGCCAGAAGCTGCTGAATCATTTTCTCGGTAATCGGATGCTTTGCTGTGACTCTATAGACTTTGGGCACTTTTTTCTTAGGATGAGTCAGGCGATGATTGAGCTTACCGTCATCTGTCAGAAGGAGAAGTCCTGTTGTGTCTTCATCAAGGCGCCCGATAGGCTGCACGCCTCTGACGCGCAAAGGCGGCGGAAGAAGAGAAAGTACGCTGGGATGATGCAGAGGCTTCAAAGAGCACTCGTAATGCTGAGGTTTATTGAGAAGGATGATAGCCTTTTCAAAGAATCTCCACGGTTTACCGTCAACCTCAAATGTGAGATTGTCGGTATCAATCTCTTCATAGGGATCGGTAACGAGCTCGCCGCTTGCCTTAAATCTTCCGTTGGCGATGATTCCGACACATTCATGGCGAGTGCCGAAACCCTGAGAAAATAGTACTTGTTCAGCTTTCATGTTCAGGTGAAAACAAATAGTCGATGATGAGCGGAGCGTGATCCGAGAATCTTTCCTCCTTATAAATCGATGCATTCGCAGCCGCATCGCAGATGAGAGGAGTACCAATCTGATAGTCAATGCGCCAGCCGACGTTCTTTGCTCTGGCTTGGCCTCGGTTGCTCCACCAGGTGTATTGCTCCGGACGTTTATCTAGTTTTCTGAAGATGTCGAACCATCCTTCGTTATCAAAAAGGTTTGTCATCCAAGCTCTTTCTTCAGGAAGGAAGCCGGAATTTTTTAAATTTCCTTTCCAATTCTTTATATCGATTTCTTTGTGAGCAATGTTGACGTCTCCGCAAACGAGAATCTCTTTTCCGGTTTTCTTAAGTTCACGAAGGTGAGGCAGGAATACGTCCAAGAAACGGAATTTAGCTTGCTGACGTTCATCCGAGGAACTTCCTGAAGGGAAGTAAACTGAAATCAAAATAAAATTTTTGAAGGAGAGTTCAACGTAACGGCCTTCGTTGTCAAACTCTTCAATGCCGAATCCTAAACGGACTCTGTCGGCTTTTTCTTTGCTGTATACGGCACAGCCTGAGTAGCCCTTTTTGGCAGCATAGTGTGCATAAAAGTTATAGCCCGGGCAGTTCCGAATATTTTCGGAAATATCAGACTCTTGAGCTTTCAGTTCTTGGATGCAAACAAAATCCGGATTTTGTTCTTTCATCCAATTAAAAAAACCTTTTTGAGAGGCACTTCTGATGCCGTTTGTATTGATGGTGATAACTCGTAGCACTTTTACACTGGAAAAAATTCTAAAATCGTAAGATTAATCGTTTAACTTTTTACTTACCTGAAATGTCCACTCTACAGCAAAACTTTATCCAATTTTGTATTGATTCAAAAGTTCTCAGATTCGGAGAGTTTAAGACGAAAGCAGGCCGTTTGTCCCCGTACTTCTTCAATGCGGGCCTTTTTAACACCGGCTCCATGCTTCATACTTTGTCAGATTTTTACGCGAAGACTCTTATCGCCGCAATCGATACAGGCCGAGTAAAGTGCGATATGGTTTTTGGCCCTGCTTATAAAGGCATTCCTTTGGGCTGTGCCGTTGCAATCCGCATGGCCGAACTCGGCCGAGACCTTCCGTTTGCATTCAACCGAAAGGAAGCTAAGGATCACGGTGAAGGAGGCTCTATTGTCGGTGCGCCTCTTCAAGGTAACGTAGTTATTATCGATGACGTGATTTCTGCGGGAACTTCCGTTAGAGAGTCCGTTAACCTTATCCGTGCCAACGGTGCTGTCCCGTCCGGCGTTCTCATTGCGTTAGACAGAATGGAATGCGCAGGCAACGCAGAAACAGTTAAAAAACAATCTGCAGTCCAAGAAGTAGAAGAACAATACGGAATTCCCGTTTGTTCAATTGCTAGTTTGAAAGACTTGATGAGTTATCTGAAGAACTCAGAAGCTTCCGAACTTAAGCAATACGAGAAAGCCATCGAGGCCTACAGAAAGGCTTACGGAGCTTAAGACTACACAGCACTTTCCAAAACCTAGCAATTGATTAGGTTTTGGAGTGCGCCTCACAGAATGTTTAGTAGAGTAGAAAACCGGGCTCTTCAGCGGAACCTAACTTTGAAAGGTAGCTGCAATTCGGCCGCTTTGTCCGTCTAGTGATTGGCAGAACTCTTTTCTGACCAAACGCTCCAATGTTACTGGCAACGTGTCATAACACCTGGCCTGAACAACAAGATGGAGGAAGAGAAGTATTGGCGTCAGCAAGACAGAGTCTTCAAAAAGGATGATAAGGTCGGGGATAGAGCATGCTCTTTGGAAGCTGACGGCGTAAATGAAATACAACTGTCTTCTACTCAAGTGACATTTACTTTGGACAAAAAAGTTTTATAGGAGGTGACTCTCCTAAAGCATTTTCCGAGAACGTGTTTAGGAATGAGTCACTTCTTTTGAAGACCGGTGGAAACTTAGCAAGGAAATTGTTCTACAGCCACGCTACCGCAGTATGTGACACTTAAGCAACAGCATAAATTTTTACTTCCGGAGTTGCGTGCCAAAGTGGTTTCAGACCTACAAAAACGTCCTCTTTGAACATGGCGCTGTCAAGATAGGCTTTTGCGTTTTCCACGTTGTCAAAGCCATGGAGAACCTGAACATCTTCCTTACGAATTAACAGTTCCTTTGTTAAGGCACCCTTAATCGTGTCAAGGAAGGGCTGTCTGAAATCGTTATAAACCTTTGCGGCAGCCGGACGGTTTTCTTCATTGATTTGCATAGTGATTTCTAAGTAAGCATTTACTTTCATTTGAATTACTCCTAATTTGAGTTCGTTCCTCATGGAACTTGACTAAATTATACGAACGTAACTCTAAAAATGAAATATATAAATAAATTTATTAGTTACTATCAAATTTGATAGTAACTTAAGAGTTGTGGAATATGTTTTATACTTTGACTTGAAAGGAGTGCAAGACTGTGTATACACCAAAGTTAGAAAAAGATATTCGCTGCCCATTGGAATATGGTTTAGATGTTTTTGGGGGAAAGTGGAAGTCCAGAGTGTTGTGCGTATTAGCAGAAAAAGGTACTTTGCGATACAGTTCTTTGAGAAAAGAAATGTCAAATATCACGGATGCCGTGCTCGCTGCAACCCTAAAAGAATTGCAAACGGATAACATGATAATGCGGCAACAGTTTGATGAAATTCCACCCAGGGTTCAGTATTGTTTAACTGATAAGGGTTCTTCGGCAATTCCTATCCTGCAGAGCATTTGTAAATGGTCGGGAGCCTTCCATAAAGAAGATAACAAAAATGCGCTGCCGCAATGTCAAAAGTGCAATTATACGAAACGGTGACGAGAGATAAAGAGAAAGTTTCGGCAGAAGTTTGATGCTAGTTTGGGATTTCTACCGGCTCAACCGAGGGCGATCTTATTTTCTCAAATACAAAGAGTAGCAATGCTTTCGAGCTGACCAACACCTTGAGCTAATTCAATATTTAAGGCCTATTTAAATTTTTTTCTCTTGTCTGCCTTAAAGCTCTCGGACTTCTTTTCTTAGGCATTGGACTGTTATTCTTTTCTGTTGATTAGTGACGCAGCCGAAGCATCCAAATCTCTCATCGACTCCGGCCCATCCTTATTGGCTTGCCGTTTGACACCAGATGGTTATTAATTTAAACAAGAGGGGCGCCGTTCTCGCCGATGGCAGTCTTCTTCCTGAACTTATCACCCCGGACGTCCTCTTAAATTTATCTATCTGGCGTCTGGATTCGTAATAATTGTTGAAAGAGCTCACTGTCTTTTTTAGGCAGGTCAAGCCATTCTGTAAAGAAGGAGCAGTTACAAAATAGTCAAGAGAGTCCTTGGCTTCTACAAGCTTTTATAGGAATACAAGCGTAAAAATTAAAAAATCATTCGAGGCCTTGAGCACCAAGATGTCGAAGGAATTTTTATTACCTTTAACTTCCAAACACGGATTTTAGAATGAGGCTTTTTTATTACAAGATTACTTCTGTGGGAGAGGCTGGAGTCTCCGGTCGTTAACCAGAGACTCCATCCTGTTATTTTGATCCGTGATAAGGCAAGCACTTAGAAGAGCAGCTTGAGGCCAACTTGTGCAGATTCGGTGTGATATCCGGACTGTCCAGCTCGGAATGATCCGCTGACCCAGCCTTTCAGGTTGCGACTGAGGGAACCTTCCGCACCGACTCTGATTTCACCGGTATTTTTGCCCCCGCTCATGTAAACACCTTCGGTTCCCATCTGCACACCGGCCTTCTTCATGTTATGTAGCCAATTGCCTTCGACAAACGCCGTTAGCTTTGTGTCCTGCTTAACCATGAATCGGGCTCCCAGACGAACCGTGGCATTATTCTTACCAAGCTGTTTAAATTTATATCCATGCGTATCGCTGACAGAATTGTTCTTTAAATCTGTGACGATGAGCTGAGCTTGCGGCTGAATAATGAAGTCGGTTTCTTTCTGAGCGCCTGTCTTGGCAAGTTTGAAGCTATAACCTGTTTCGACGGAGAAAGTGAATCCGTGAGAGCGGAATTTGAGCTCCGGATCTTCTCCGGTAATCCGGTTGTCATAGCGTCCGTACTGCAGCCAAGTATCAGTATAGAAGCCGTCATCTGCATCTGAGCCGGTATAGAAGGTCCCGTAAACGCCAAAGGCGAAACCATCGATTTTCCCTTTGGAGAAGGAAGCTGCTCTTGTCTTAGATTTTCCGTAAAGACCGCCGGCATAGAAACCAGCGACAGCATTGGTTTCAGCAGAGGGTTTGAAGCGCAGGGCGTCCATACCCAGCTGAGTAACGGAGGTAGAAAGACGAGTCTTTTCTCCTTCGGTACTGAAGCGAGAGTGAGAAGCAAGCTGACGGACCCATCCTGCAGCCTGACGGAGCTCACCTGATTGAGGATCGACCACGTAGGCCTGACCCATTCTGTCGTGCAGGCGCATATTCATCTGTTCGGCAGCTAGTGCTAAGCCGATGTACGTACCGGCCTCAGAGCGTACGCGTCGGTTCACAGAGTTTAAGTACCAGCGTTTATTGTCGGCAGAATTCATCAAGAGATAATCATAGGCACCGGCTTTGGCTGCCCCGTCGAGCAGGAAGCTGACATTAGAGTCGCCCTCGATGCTGACCAAGGTTATGCCTTCTTGAGTTTGAGCACCTTTACCATCCAAGTTATTAACTCGAATGAATCCGTTTCCTGTTGCGTTTCCCTTGACGAGGAGAGTGTTTTGATGCGAGTTGGTATCTGAAGCCAAATCAGCATCAAACACTAAAGTACCTCCTTCGCCGACAAAGTCGCCGTTTACGGTCAGCTTACTTTCCGTGGTCTTCTTTGCATCAATGCCGTTAAGGTATACGGTACCGGCATTTGTCAGGTTGTTTATCGAACCGAAAGCTTGTAAATAAGCACCTTTTCGGACATCAAAGGAAGCGGCAAGATTTAATGGATCTTCTGCTGTTCCGGAAAGTGCTCCGCCTTGTTCGATAGTGGTTGTGCCTTCAGAAGCGTAATTCGAATGAAGCGTGAGGACACCTTTTCCTGTCTTAATGACATTGCCGGATCCAGTAAGTTTTCTGCTTCCAGCTGAGCGAGTTACCAGTGCGACCTCGTTCCATCCTTCATCTGCGTCAAGGTTCAAGTGTAGAGTACCTTCATTCTTAATCTCTGAGGCTCCTAAAGCATCAAGTTTTTCCACAGCCAGATGGGAAGGAGAGTCGAGAACGATTGTTCCGGTAAATCCAGTGGAGGATTTGGAGAACTTTATATCGGACTTAGACAGATTGATCGAACCATCTCCATGGAAAGTGTTGGAAACGGAGGAGCCGTCAGTAATGTCCTTGAAGGTTAGGCCGCCTTGTTCTTCCAGAGTAACGTCCGAAGAACCCAAAGATTGAGAGGATAGAGCGAGGACGGAAGCATCGTTGGCGATTTCCACATTTCCTGTGAGTCCGGCATTAGAGTGAGAGACCTGTAAAGTCTCAGATTCGACTTTAAGGGTGCCGGTTCCTGTCAGGGCATTATGTCCGTTGGAAAGTCCACCTTTAGCCAGAGTCAAAATAGCATTCTTATCCACGAATACAGAGCTTTGTCCGGCGAATTGGTTGAGTTTTCCGATAGTTTGAGTTGTTCCGGCGGCTTGTTCATATGAAGAACCGGCATCCAGGATGAGTTCACTTGTCTTGCCAAGAGCGCTATCTGTCGCAGCTACAAGCTTCATGCCTTGAGTAACGGTTGTTGTACCTGTGTAAGCATTGGCACTATTTTGCAGCCGAATAATATTTCCTTCTTGTTGGCCTTTTGCAATGACAAGGTTGCCGCTTGAACCGGCTTCGTCTTTGATCCATGCAGAGAAAGTATCTCCACCGGCTAATCGTCCCGGTGTTAAGGTCAGAGTCTTACCTCCTTTAATTTCTACGCCGACAAGACCGTAACCGACGTAAATACCTGCCTTTTCTGCGGATTGTTCAGAGGTAAAGGCTGAGAGACTGAAGTTATAGTGTCCTGTCCCTATTTGGTTTTGATCTTCCTGATCACCAGAATAAAGCTTGTGTGTGCTGTCCTCGATTTGGCGTGCATTTCCGCTTTCATCAAAGAATTCGCTGACCAGTTTGTTTTTGTCAAGGTCGCCTACAACGAGTGATGTGTTCTTCCAAGTATCTTCATTGTAGAGTCCGACAATTTTTGCATGAAGAACGCCATTTAGGGTACCTTCGTCTTGGTCAAGTAAAGAGAAGTCTTTAATGGCCTCGTAGTAACTGTCTTGAGAGTTGACGGCACTTTCGGATAGGCCAACTTGGATTTTGCCTGTGCCGGAGAGCTTTAACTCATGCGTGCCTGTTTTGTCCCCGGATTCGAGATAGCCGCTGATATTCAATAAGGTCTTGGCATCTGCTTTGCCCGGAGTGACGATAGCATTCGAAGCATCCAATGTTCCTCCGTTAAAGCTCAGACCACCGATTTTGTAGGGAGTATCGCTTGAGGGGACCTGGATTAGGGCTTTTCCGTTTTTATCTAAGACAAGTGAGCCTCGGGTCAGGGCTGCTTGGGCATTTGCCGTGAGATCGACGTAGGCATTTTCAACATGGATGTCACCGTAGAATTGTTCTCCCATCGTCTGAGCGACATCGGTTGTGAACATGATTCGATGGGCAGTATTTCCTGCTCCAATAACAATCGTTCCACCGCCGGAGATGACATTCTTTAATTCCCATTCTTCGTCATACTTCAAGAGAAGGGAGGATCCTTTCTCAACATTAGCACTAACGTTTTTTGCATTGGCAAATCCGGCAAGTTTGCCAAAAGAAAGTGTGGACCCATTGTTTATTTCATAACTTCCATGGAATTTGTCGCTGTTATTAATTTTGAGGTCAGATTTTGAAGTGACTAAGATATTGCCATTGTTGGATTTCAAATTATTGTCAAAGTTCTCATTTAAACCTTCCAAGGTCAGACGAGATTCTTCTGCAATTTCAATATCCATTGCTCCGATAGAATCGGTCTTCGTCAAAATAACTTCAGCCTTAGTTTTCTGAGAACCAATGTCTAATTTCCCTTTTAGGTCTTTATTAGAACTTTCGATCCTGAGTGCGCCTGCGTCAATAAGAATGTTGCCCTCACCTCCAAGGCTGCCTTGAATCCATGAAGAAGTGCCTTCACTCCAATTGCCGATGCTTCCACCTGCATTAACCAGATGTAGGCTAGAGGAGGAACCTTTTGTTAATTGCCAGTTCCCTTTTCCGAAAATTCTATCGACGTATGTTTGCTCGGCAATGTTGATAGTTCCGGAGTTTTCAATTACAGAGACATGACTATCCTGGGTTCCTAAGCCTTGGGCATTTTCTAATGTCAAAGAACTGTCAGGATTAACCTTTAATATTCCTTCGAATTTAGTAGCACCTTCGTTGGCATTAAAAATTAGATTATCCGTAATAATAATTGTGCCTTTACCTAGGATGCCAGCCGAAAAATCATCGCCTTGGGAGCCAATGCCTTTTTCAAAAGTTACAGTCTTATCTTCCTGTACATCCAATAATGTGAGGATTGAAGTAACGAAGGCACCGATTTCGTTATCTTTTGTATTTGTGTAGTCGATGTCGAAGGTTCCCTCAACACCTTTAGCCAGCTCAAGTTTCTTTTCTGCATTAGCCACGGAATAAGTAAACTGTGGATTGGGAGTTGAGGTGTCTTTAGGGCCACTAACTAGCGTGATATAAGCTGTCTCATCCAAATCAAGAAGTTTTGACCATTCGCCATTTATATCTGCAGTAAATCTGTCTAGACTAATCTGGCCGTTGATGGTTCCTAATTCATTAACCTGCAGACTGCCCGCGGCTTTTTGATTGACTAAGTCAACTTTCCCTAACTTCAACACTGACCCGGAGGACATTTCAAGTTTGAAGAGTTCCCTGTCTCCTATTACCAGTGCGGAAGAATTGTTTACCAGTTTTAACGTGGCGTTTTGCAATGCCGTCACATTTTGCTTTTGCTCTTGCTTATCAGAAAGTTCTATGTGTGCCTGCTGAAGCTCGAGGGTACCCGAAAACTCTCCTTGTTTTTCTTTAAAAGTAAAAATGTTGGCTTTGCTGTTCTGTGCTTCGTAAACGATGCTGCCTGAGCCCTCGAAGATGTTAGAGGAGCTCCAGGAATTAGGGCCACTGTATTGAACCGTGCTGTTCTGATCCAGCTTAATGAGAGAACTTCCGAGCGAGGATACCTTTCCAAGCGTCAAGGAAGTGTATTCCAAAGAAACTGGGGCTCTGAATTGATCATTAGAGGAAGAGATTGTGACGTTTAGGACGGAGCCCTCTTTTCCTTCAAAATTAAGGTTTTTACCACCAGTTAAGGTTCCTTCAACTGTAGAGTCTCCTCTAATCGTCAGGCCAGCGGCCGCATCCATTACAACTTTGCTGGAGCTATCAGTATTGAGGCTTCCGATGGTATGAGAACCATCCTTGAGAGTAAGCGTGGAAGCCTCTTCAAGCGAAACTTCGGATGCAAACAATCCATATTTCTGACCAAGGGCTCCGGCCACGGCTGTCAAAGCAGATTTGGAGGTAAGAATCAGTGCACTATCAAAGTTATTGTCACGATTATCAAAGATTAGGTCTCCGTGAATTTCGACTTTGCTGCCGCTTCCCTCGTTGCTGGTTAACTTCGCCGACAAAGTTGAATCGAGACCATTTTCGACAGGTCCTAAAACCAAGGTCTTCCCATCATTGACATTAACTGTTGTGAGTTTGTAACCTAATCCAAAACCTTCAGAGGTGCCGAATAGAGGAGAGCTGGAAGTATCGGCAGTAAGTCCCCAAGAGTAGGTCAGTTCAGCAGTCCCGTCCTTATAGTCAAATTTTTGTGATCCTAAGTCTAGGTCTGTTCCGTCGGCATTGACTAATTTGATATTGGCCAAACTTCCAGTGACATTGCCGAATCCAAAGTAAAGTTTTACAGGACCATTGTCTTGATCTAATAGAGGCAAACCCAAAGAGGCATCGCCTGTGCCTACCTTACCGCTGAGGTTAACTTTTATTTTCCCTTGAGGGGAATTCGAAAAGTCAAATCCTTTGGTGGCGGTAATGGTGTTGGAAATTTCTTTGGCCCCAAGGTGAGTTTCAACAGAGGAAAAATCCAGTGTGGCACCGGCTAAAAAGGTGACTTTTTCCGTGGTTTCAAATTTTTGGGTGACAATGGCCGTGGATTTATCACCTAGCTCCAGTGAAGCCTTTGCCATTGCGGTCGCATTTTTATCGTTAAGTGAAATACCGACGTTGTTGAGAGCAAGGGTGCCGGTAAAAATACCGGAACCGTTCTTAGATCCGAATTCAAAACTATCTTGATTTGTCCCGGAATTAATGAGGCTCAGAGTTCCACTTCCTGAGAGTATCTTGTTTTTAAAAGACGCACCGGTTGTCTCTTGAACGTTTGAATAATAGACCGTGAGAGAAGAGGTTCCGTTTAAGGCAATGTCGCCTGAACCCACTCTCTTCCAACCGTAGTTGCTATCCTTGTCAGTAGAAACTGTGGTATTTTCGAGAGTTAGACCACCTGTAAATGTCTCAGTAGAGTCAGTATAGGTGCCAGCCAAAATTAAGGACTTGCCGCCATTTACCAACAGGGAACCGGCTCCTTGGAAAGTATTTCCTGAGGTTCCATTCGGAGACTCAAACATAACCTTTGAGTTGGCGGCAAATGTGACGGCACTTGTTCCCAGACTGTCTGCTTTGTTAAGTTTTAAGGTTGATCCAGTCAGATTTGTAGGACCGGAGAAGGTGCCGCTGGCCAAAATTTCAAAATTAGCGTTTTCAATGCTTAGCTTTCCTGCTCCACTGACAATTCCGATTTGGCCTTCTTCAGTAGATCCCAAAAGTTTTAGAGAATTACCTTCCTCTATAATCAGTGAGGTTTTGTCGTCGGTTCCACTGATATTCTTTATCGTCTGAGAAGTGTAAGTCGGATTATCTTCGCTGGAATCAGTGCGTTTGGAAATGGTAAGAGTAGCCGCACTTCCAAGCACTACACTTTCGGTATTTCCGAGAGCTTCTGTAGCGACTAAGGAAAGTTTTCCGGATGCTCCGACTTCCGTCTTACCAGAGAAAGAATTTTGCTTGTCCTCTCCTCCGATGAAAACAGTATTCGAAGCAGGAATATAAATCCCTCCGTTTCCCGTTAGTTCCATCTCTGCGGTGTAGGAATCCGTAGAGATGTCAGTTTGATCTTCGGTCAGTCCATTCAGAACCACTTGATCCAAGAGCTCGAGTTTCATAAGACGCGAACCTAAGGCAAGACCACCGGCTTCGGCACTGGTTCCGGATAGATTGGTGACGCTTACAATATCTCCGGCTGAAGCTACTTCTTCGTAGAAATTACCGTCTTCGTCGCGATAGTACAGTTGGGTTTCATCAAAATTTCCCTTAAAAATATTAGTAGTGCCGTCAACATTATTTTTTGATACAAATAGATCGGCGTCTGTCTTCAGCAAAGGGGTCAAAGAGAAGATATGGCCTTTAAAGTTTTTTACGCGTCCGTCGGTGTCTTCTTCTTTAACTTCATAGAGTTCTCCGACACTGAGGTACGGAAGAAGAACGTATTGAGCCGTTGCAACATTTTTCCCATTTTGTTGAATGTTTACTTTATTTATCTCGGGAGATTCTGCTGTTTGAGTCTGGACCTTTTTCAGAAAAGCGATTTTGTCTGTGATTAAGTTTTGGTGTTCCGCATCTTCGTACCAGTTCTTGTCGTCGTCAACCCAAACATAAGTTTCAGAGGGAGAAAAAATATTCTCTCCTCCCCGGAAGACTTGAAGTTGCGGAAGCGGTACGGCAGCGTTGGAGTATGACGGGGCAACTTGGCCGACAATGGGTTTCAGTTCTTTGTTCTCGTCTTTCGAGTATCTTCCGCCGGAGGCGTAAGAGAGACGATATTCAAGAATACGAGACCAATTCAAGTTAAGAGCACGGACGGGTGTGTTGTCAAGAATTTTTCCATCAGAATCCGTGTGGTAACCCGAAGAAATTGCCAGGAAGGTACTTGAGCCTCCGACATTGTCTTGCGCGAGCAGGGAGAATACCGTGTCTTTTGCCTCAACATATGAATTTCCATCTCTCTCCTTTTTTTCAAAGACAGGAACGGTAGTGTCCAAATGCTTGCCGTCACCATTAATTGTAGTGATATTGCCTAAATTCACTACAACGTTAGTCCAGTAATTGTGTTTTCCGTGTGTGATATCACTTTGGTCTTCGTTCAAGCGTGTCAACGTTGAGTGGAAACCGGCGGAGGTTCGGATGTATGACTCTGAAAGACTGTGGCCGAAAGTGACGGTAAGAGGGTTAGCCTCAGTGTAGCTATCCGTTAAAAGTTTTTTCCCCGAAGAATCGGATGTTGCTGTCAAGTCGATTCCTGAAGCATCAAAAACCTTACCAAAGTACACCGTATCTGCATAAATCGAGGAGGCTCTGTTTGCACCGTTTAAGTAAACGGTTCCTCGTCTTAGGTTAACAAGCTTAGAATCGACAAAAGATATATACTCGCTGGGGTTACCGTCGGTTTTTTTGATAAGACCGCCGGAGCTGGCGTATACGGCGGAAGTCCCCTCGAGCACAGCCTGGTTAAGGTAGACGCTGTTGTGGTCTTCGGTCAGACCTATGTTAAAGGCTCTTAGCACTTGATCGGCATTGAAACTGTCACTAGAAGTGTTTGAACCATAGACAAACTTGTGGTAAGAGTTCTTGTCGAACATTACATTATCTAAGAAGCTTAAGCCTCCCGAAACATTGCCTAAGATCTTGGTGTTGTCTATAACTACAGTATTATTTTGTGCAGAAGCATAGCCCAGTCCTCCGTAAACATTGGTACCTTCGCTCTTTTCTCCATCAACACCAATAATAGAGTTTTGAATCAAGACCAAATTGTTTCGGCTGTCTGCCCCAACGGATGTCGAGCCATTTACTGCAGTGCCGTCTTGAGCTCTTCCTCCCACAATGCCGAATTTGCGGGCGATCCCGTCTGTATTAACATTTTTTAAAAAGACAATATTGTGATCCGCCTGAAGGGCATCTCCTCCGAAAATGGAGGGATTCAAGTAAAACTCTCTGTCTACAGCTTTGATTGAAGCAGTGCCTCCCTCTGCTTGCTGGTCATAAACACCGATAAGATTAATTTGATTTTGAGAATTTTCTGCGCCTTTTATCACAACTAGGTTATACGAGGCCTGGGTAATAGGCTTGAGGTTGTTTGAGCCTGTGAGTTCTCTCCAGCTAACTCCTTTGCCTCCTTTGATTCTCTTGAAGTTCAAAGTATTGTTCTCTAGATTAATAAGAACAGAATTATTATTGGCTTTTACGAAATCGCTGTCTTTAGGCGTAGCCGTATTACTTACGGCTCTTCCGGCAAAGTCATTGTTTGCCCCGAAAACGTCCGAAACATACAGGGTATAAGGTTTTTTGCCTGGTTCGAGTGTAAGGGAAAGAGTCCTTTGGCTAAAGTATTTGCTTAAAAGCTCACGTTTGTCTTCAGTTGGAGTTTGACGCTTAAGACCGTCTGTACCATCTTTTGTTCCATTTTTATTGTCTCCGTCATAGTAAGCGCCGAAAATCGAGAATCTTTTTGACTCATTTTCCCCTGCCATATTGCTTTCTTTGGCAGTAATGGAGAGTTTGGAATTCTTGTACGTGGGTTCGCTCAAAGAGCCGTAATCAGCTTTTCCGCTCAAAGTGCTCCAGTTCGGATCCGTGACAAACAATGCCCATCTTTCAGTAGAGAATTCCGGAAGTCTTTTGTACTTCTCTTTTTTTATTTGGTCAGCTATTGACGAAGACGTACCCCCCCCTTATTTGACGTGGCAGAAATTTCTCGGATACCGTCTGCTGGGAAGGCAGCGTTTGTGTCGGCGGAGTACCCATCAGATGGTATTACAAGAGGGAGGGCGACGAGCGCGCTGGCTATGGCAGCGACGAGCTTATTTCTGCCGCTTTTCGGGCATACGGAACGTGCATGTATATACATTTATCTCAGGCTTAAGGTTATTTATATAATTTGGAGCAAATCATAGCCCGAAGAAGGAGAAAAAATGGCAAATCGAGATAGGATTGAAAGTTGGCGAGTTGGCTGAAAGTTTAAGCTTTTAGGGAATGTATCGAGAACGACAATCATTACGTACAAAGTGACTACTTCCAAGAAAAAATAAAACAAGTGCTTAAATTGGGCACGAGTATTGATTTTTACAGCTCCTTTTAAAGAGAGAGTCGTGCGAAGAAAAATTCTCCCCGGTAGCGCACATAGAAAAGCAAATTACACACCTATCGAATTAACCGTCTAGTTGAGGCCAATTTACCCTCGAGAGTTTTGAAAAAATTCTTATGTATTTATTCAAGAAAGTACCTTTTGTTCGGTTCTAAAAAATTTGAATGCAAATAGCTCAAAAATGTATGAGGCTCACAATTTCAACAATAGGCCTTTTGCAGTTCGTCAACTTTTCGTAAGAAGTAAACCGATGTAACTTATTGGGCCAGGGTTTGGCTTTTCGCAACCATCTTTAACGAATTGGGGTGTAATTCCCTAAAAGGACTCCAACTTTTTGATATAAAACACGATTTTTTAGGACTTTATTCTGAATGTTCGACATGTATGGGACGATTCTGCCTCCTCATAAAAATTAAATATAGCTAACGTTAAAGCGGAATAGTTCTGTTTTGGGATCTATAGAAATCTGCATTCGAATCATGGGGCTATAGTCAGAAGTTGAAAGTTGTGGGAGGGAAGGCTGTGGGCGCTACCGATAGAAATAAAACAAGTTTTACGATGAGCATCGGTGCCATGGCTATGCTCACAGTTTGTTCGGTCTTCTCTTTGAGAAATTTGCCGAGCATGGCCGAGTACGGTTGGAATATTATCTTTTTCCTCGTTGCTTCTGCTGTTTGTTTCTTTGTCCCTTCGGCTTTGGTTTCAGCTGAGTTAGCTAGTACATATCCGGAACGCGGCGGTGTTTTTGTTTGGGTGCGTGAAGCATTCGGCCCTAAATACGGATTCCTTGCCATCTTTATGGAGTGGGTTCAGAACTTACCTTGGTATCCGGCAGCAGCGACTTTTGTGGCAACTTGCTTGGCATACACCTTCAGTCCTGAGCTCGCGCATAACCGCTGGTACGTCTTCTTTACCACTATCGCCATCCTTTGGGTTGCGACGGTTCTAAATTTCCGAGGCATGAGGCTTTCGGTTTTTCTCTCCAAATCCGGCGTGCTGGTAGGTACGATTATTTCCGGCTTCTTTCTTATAGCGATTGCATCCGCCTATATTCTCACCGACAAACCGATCCAGATCCCTTTTAACGGAGGCGCAGCCCTTATTCCGGATTTGTCCACTCCAAAACAGTGGATGCTGCTGGCGGGGATGATGGTTTCATTGGCGGGTATGGAAATGAGTTCCGTTCACGTGACCAATATGAAGAATCCGACATCGGCCTTCCCGAGAGCTATCTTCTTGGCCTCGCTTATTATTCTTTTCTTCTCTATCTTCGGTGCTTTATCCGTTGCTTTAGTGGTCCCCGGTACCCAGCTTTCCATGTCTGCGGGCGTATGTCAAAGTTTTGAGACCATGCTTAAAGCTCTTGGTTTTTCATGGTTCACTCCTATCCTTGCTGCTTTTCTGGCCTACGGCGCCCTAGCTTCCATCGTAACGTGGATGAACGGACCCTCCCGCGGCCTTCTAGAAGTAGCCCAAGAAGGTTACCTGCCTAAGTACTGGCAGACCCGGAATTCATTCGGTATGCAAACCAGCATCCTGATTCTTCAGACAGGATGTGCCACATTCTTGGCTTTGAGTGTGTTGGTAATGCCGTCCGTGTCAGACGCCTTTTGGCTCTTTTTAGCCCTTTGCGGAGAGCTCTATATGGTGATGTACCTTCTGATGTTTGCAGCTGCCATTCGTCTTAAGCTGCGGTATCCCGATAAGAAAGGCTCTTATCAAGTACCCGGCGGCAAAGTCGGATTGTGTCTGATGTCAGGGGTTGCTTTCGTTACTTGTTTTATTTCTATTTTGTGCGGATTTGTTCCTCCGGAACAAATTCTCTCAAAGGGAGTTTGGGCGAGCCTTGGGTATATCTTTTTCTTGATTGCCGGATTGGTTATTTTTATTTCAACACCTTTGTACTTCTTCAATCAATATCAGCGCCAACAAAGAAATTCCATTGAAACCGTAGCAAAGCCGCAATAGAGTCCTTTCAAGCTCCAAAAAATGTTTGAAATCTCATGAAAACGTATGAGGTAAGAACCGGTTTATTGACGAGTGAACCTTCCGACACAATACAGTCCAATAATTGTCAAAAATTACAGCTTTTGCGCATACATAGACATCCTTTTCAATAACTTAGCGTGCTAATTTGATGTATTTTTTGTGAAAATCCAACAATAGATCTCAATTTGGGTGTAACAAAATATTTATAACAAAGTGTTAAAAATCATTGATTCCCAGCAGTTATATTCATCCTTTCGGATGAGCTGATAGCGTATTTGAGTGATTATTGCAAAATTTGACGATCTTTAATCGGGTTAATTCTTAGGGATATACTCTGAAACGAAATGAAACGAAACAATTTCTTTCGCCCCAACTAATGGTTTCGTAGCAAGGAGCTCAAAATGCTTTCCGCCCGGATAAATAGAAAAATTACCGGTAGACAAGTTCTCTCTCAATCGTTTTGCTCACTCGTAAAGCAAAACGCGACTCTGCCTTTCTCTCTCCCTCCTCCAAACTAAGAGGATCGTCCATTTTCCGGACGTGAATCCTTATAAATCTGCTTCCCTTCGAAAACCATAAGTTCATTAGTGCGAACTAATGAATAAGCACCCCCATTTACTTTGCAATCAACGGAGTCTTTAATGTTAGATCTTAAAGAACTGCTCTCTAAGGCACGTTTGCCGTTAGATATTACCCGTCGTGGCTTTTTAGAGGTGTCGACAGTTGCCGCTGCAATGGCTGCTATGAATACCGTAAAAGCCCAAACAGGCGCCCAGCCCTATATCATTCTCTCAGCACCAAAAGGCATCCTCATTGCAGATCCGAGCCTTTGTGTAACTTGCCAGCGCTGTGAATTAGCCTGTACGGAATTTAATGACGGAAAAGCCGACCCCAAGCTTGCCAGAATCAAGATTAACCGCAACATGTGGTACGGTCCGCAAGGCACGGCCCTCGTCAGCCCTAATAACGGAGCTTTCGGTTTTGACCCGATTTGTATCCAAGACACTTGCCGTCAATGCGACCACCCGGTTCCTTGCGCTAACGCTTGCCCGCAAGGTGCTATTCGTGTAAATCCGAAGACCGGCGCCCGCTATGTAGACGAAGAAATCTGCATTGGCTGCGGTCTCTGCCAAAAAGCTTGTCCGTGGAACATGATGAGCTTTGATGTTGAAAAAAATGTCGCCAGCAAATGCTTCCTTTGCGATGGCGATCCGAAGTGCGTAAAAGCCTGCCCGACAGAAGCTATCCGCTACGTTCCCTGGGTTGATCGTTCCAAAGAACCGAACCGCAGTCCGCAGCATGGCTATCTGCCCCAGAACAACAACGACCAATGCGGTGTTTGTCACGGCTGATTTTCTCTATAGGTTACGCATATGTCTGATACAAAAAAATACGGTTGGACCGGTCAAGGTCTCAGAATCAATCTTTCTACAGGCGAAGTCTCTACAGTTCCGACAGATAAACAATGGATTGGCGGCACTGCACTCGGCTATAAGATCTTTTGGGATGAAGTGCCTCCTAAAACTCAGGCTTTCGATGAAGCCAATAAACTCGTTATCGCTCCCGGACCTCTGACAGGTACAGGCGCTGTCTGCTCCGGCAGAACATCTATCACAACGATGTACCCGACTACTTATCCGAGACATATGGTCGGAAGTGCTCACTTGGGCGGTGATATCGGTGCAAAAATTAAATATGCCGGCTACGATTTCATCATCATTGAAGGTAAGGCTAAAGAACCTGTTTATATCTACATCAACAACGATGACGTTCAAATCCGCAATGCGGGGCACATCTGGGGCGAAGGGACACGCCGCTCCCATGAATTGATTAGCCAGGAAACTTCTCCGAACGCATCCGTTACCGTTATTGGACCGGCCGGTGAAAACCTTGTCCCCATGTCCATTGTGATTAATGCCAAGAGTCATACAGGCGGCGGTATCGGCGGCGTCTTCGGTTCCAAGAATTTGAAGGGTATCGCGATTGACGGTGACCAAGCTATCCATATCGCAGCTGATAAGGAAGACTGGGAAAAACTCGTCAACCGCCATAAAGAATTGCTCGGCGCTTTGACGCAGACCGTCGTTTCCCGCTATCCGCACCCGCTCTTTGAATACCATTCTTTGAACTCCCGCTGGTCCGGTATGCCCGGAAAACAATGGGGAGCCGCTAATCCTCCGATTAATGTTCCTTTGGATACGCGCCGTCTCTCTAAGATGGCCTTCCGTACCAACGCCGGAGAATTCTTCTTAGGTGATAAGGAATGGGGTCTGCATGTCCGCAACAACGGCTGCTTTGCTTGCCCGATTCGCTGCTATCCGGTTATTAAAGATGTAAAGACTGCGGCTAAATTCAACGTCAGCCCGATTACTGAACAAACTTGCGGCGGTTTACTCTTCCCGGTCTTTTTCTACCCGAATCTCAAGCTGCATCCGGAAAGAAACATCGAGATCGCAATTGTCGGCAGCCAGTTAATGGATGATTTAGGTTTGTGGTGCAACTACGGCCAGATCCAGCGAGATATGGTCATGATGTACACAGACGGTTATTGGAAGAAACTTCTTTCTAAGGAAGAATACGACTCCTTGCCATGGAAGAAGATCGATGACGTTGACGCTTCCGCTATGCAGGAATTTCTTCCGAAGATTGCCTACAGACAAGGTGAATTCGGTAAGTGGATGGGAGAAACAACTCCTGTCATGCTCGAACATTTCGGCATCCCTTTGAAGACATGGAGTGATGACCATCGTTCACTGTATTGGTCCAACGGTCACCCGAAACATCATACCAATGAAGATGATGCACAGCTCGGCTGCGTTTTGAACTGTATGTGGAACCGTGACCCGATGGCCCACGCACACGTTAACTTCACCCGCAGCGGTCTTCCGATCAAGGAAATGAAGCACATCGCTAAAGTGACATGGGGCGACGAAAGCGCAGTTGACCAAATCGGCGATTACACGCCGGTTAATGAATACAAGATGAAGCGTTTGGCATGGGTTATCGCCCGTACGGAACTTCACAACATGTTGGGACTGTGTTCTTGGATGGGCCCATGGGAATATTGCCCGGATGAAAAGAACCAGTATGTAGGCGATCCGAACATTGAAGCCAAGGTGTTCTCCGCTGTAACCGGCGTTAAGAAGACCGGCGACGATTTGGATAAAGATGCAACTCGCGCATGGCTCCTGCAGCGCGTTTACACAATGCGTCAGCTCGACAGCTCTAATATGCGTCAGGATCACGACACCGTCCCGGGTTGGATTTACTGGGATCCGAAGGATAAAAAGCCTTTCACTAAAGGTACTGTCCGCATGGATCCGGCTGATATCCAGAAGAGCTTCGATATCTTCTTTGAACAAATGGGATTTAATAAGCAGACAGGCGTTCCGACTGTCGATACGTTGAAAGAATATCAACTCGACTTCGTCATCCCGGCTCTTCAAAAAGAAGGTCTCATCAAGTAAATCTGAAAGATATTAATTATGAGTAAACAGGAAAATATCTACGATCTGCCTATCTTCAAAGTACACGTTTTACTTTTGGCCGATATCGTTGCCGAATTCAGCGGCAGAACTGAGCTGGTTGACGGCGAGAAGTTAAGAGAAATCTTCCTTCGTAAGGTTCATACAGCCAAGGCCCCGACAGCCGAAGAAATTAAGACTGCCGCAGAAATCACTACGGACGCGGTACTCGAAAGGGCTCTTGATCGTAAAGAGCGTCAGGCATTTGAGGTTCAATTGACTCCGGAGGGAAAGGTTGATCTCTACGAAGCCGAACATCCGAATCTGCGCCCGAGCCGAAAGGCTCTCAGCCGCCGTGAAATGCTCCGCTCATTAGTTCACGGAGATATTCATCCTGCTGATCTGAAAAGTGATGAAGAGTTGGATGCCGAGTTGCCGGGATACTTCGAAGCGGTCATGAAGGCAGCTTTGGAAGGAGATCTTGGCGTAATGAGCATTAAAAAGCCGGACGGCACGGAGTTCTTTTACTTCAAGCCTCTGCTTTCTAACTCTTATGCACGCTTGTTATCCGTCAAAGATGACGATGAAGCGCTTATCTCCGATCAGATAAGAGAAAACTCCCGCATCTATCCGAGACCGGTGCCTGCGCAAATGTTTCTTAAAACTCCCTTCAATTTTGAAAGCCAGCGCCTTGCTGAAATTTTAGACGTGATGGGAAATAAAGAAGAATACAGCGACATCAAGGTGACCAAGACCTCGAGCGGCGTTCTCTTTCTTTACTCAGATAAATATTTGGAAGACGACTACGCTGATTTCCTTGCAGAAGAGCAGGAAAGAAGACCGTTCAATCCATAATTAACGAATTCAAAGGCTAAAAATGTTGAATATCAAAACTTCCGTCATTCTTACCGTATTCGCTTGCCTTGGTTTCAGTTCTATCGCAGCGGCGCAGGACAACGTGCCGGTCCCAGTACCTGAATCTCTTAAGAATGTACCGTTCAAGATCGAAGGCGTCGACGGCTTTCTTCAGTCTCTCGGCATCGATCCTAAAGCTGAACCTAAGAAATTTTCTAAAAAAGAACTTCGCAATCTTGCTGAAGCCAATTACAACGATAAGACAGCGCAGCATTTCATGAGCGTTCATGCTAAACATGGCGTCGGCTGTCTCTCCTGCCACGATCAGACTCAGATCAAAGGTACCGCTTGGATGGCCTACATCAGTAATCCTAAGATGAAGCAGGATTGCAAGGACTGCCATACTGTCCAAGCTGACGTATTCAAGCACACCGATACACACAGCGAGCTTGATTGCATCGCTTGTCATATGCCGACAATGCCGATGCCGGAGCAGTATACGGCTGATCAATCAAAAGCCGCTTCCGTTGCTCTGTATCGAGCCCATATGTACAAGATCAAGCCTTCTCCGGCTCAGACTTCCTATATTCCCCAGGAAGTTGAAGTCGACGGCAAGAAAGTCACCAAGTACGTTTTGGCTAAAGACGAAAAAGGCCGAGACTATGTTGACTTGATGTGGAGCTGCGCACGTAATGCACCGGCTGACTGGACGGTATTTGAAGGCAAAGGCTGCCATAGCCAATACACTTCCAAACTCGAAGAAGGTCTTGTTTACAAAGATCAGAAGCAGATTTACGGTGAATTAAACAAGTGGCAGGATCCGATTAAGAGCGGCTACGAAGAAATTCGCGGCGCTACCGAAAGAATCAACAAACTTCTTGAAGTCACGCGTCTTGATCGAGATCAGAGAACCGAGGTTCTCTCCTATGTCGACTTGGCAACGCAGATTGCCGACATGATCGAAAAGGACGGCTCTTGGGGTGCTCACGCACACAACTACCTGACCCAGCGCTTATCCGCAGCCCAGAATTATATTCGCAAGGCTCAGGGTATCCTCGACAAAGGAAGTTTCTCCAAGACTCCCGTTAATCCACTCAAGTAACCGAGTCAACGCTGTCCTCCATAAAGGGACAGCGAGGAAAATATCATGACAATAGACCGTAGAAAATTTTTAACCACTGCCGCTTTGGGCGCAGTCGGAACGATGATTCCGCTCGACAAAGAAGCAGAAGCCGGAAATGTCAGCGGGTATAAGCCTCGGTTTGTGATGATCTTTGATCAGAACAAGTGTGTCGGATGCGGCGCATGTAAAGAAGCTTGTTCAGAGACTAACAACGTTCCGGCCGGTCAGCTTCGTATGACCCTTGAACGGCAGTCTCCTCTGGACGGAACCCCCGGCAATCGGAAGTATGTACGTGTCTCCTGTCAGCAGTGCTCTGAACCGCCTTGTGTCAGAGTCTGCCCGACCGGAGCGGCCCATATCGACCCGGCCACCAATATCGTTACGATGGACAATGATCGCTGTGTAGGCTGTAAGTACTGTATCGCCGGCTGTCCATACAATGTACGCTTTATCAACGAAAAAACCAAAGCGGCAGAAAACTGCGACTTTTGCCTGCATACCAAGTTGGCTATCGGTGAATTGCCGGCTTGTGTCCAAGCCTGCCGCTATGACGCTTTGATTTTCGGGGACGCTAATAATCCGAATTCATACGTCAATAAGGTGCTCGCCGTTAAGGATACAGTCCGTGTTCGTGCAATGTTAGGTACACAGCCGAATTTGCACTATATCCCGATTATCAAGAAAGGAGTCTGATATGCAACCTACTGACATTATCATTGACTTCACGACCGGATTATCCGGGAGCGTTGCTTGGCCGTGGCCGATTGCCGTGTATCTGTTCCTTGCCGGTATTTCCGGCGGTGCAGTGGCGCTGGCAGTCATTCTGAATTTATTCAGCCATTCTCATGCGGATACTCCTCAGATGAAGGCGGCTAGCCTTGTCGGTTTAGTTACCATCTTGCTGGGGATGGTCTGCTTGGTTCTGGACTTGACCGATCCATTCCAGTTCTGGCGAATCCTCATTTATTACAACCCGACTTCTGTGATGAGCATCGGTGTAATGGCTTTGCTCTTTTACATTCCACTGCTTTTCGTGCTCACGCTGTTGGTTTTCAAGGATTTGAAGATTCTGGCTTTCTTAAAGCCGGTTACCGATTTCCTTGCCGGCTTCCGTGCGCTGTTGGATTGGACCGTGATGATTTTAGCGATCGTGATTTGTGCTTACACCGGCTTCTTGATTTCCGCATTGATTCGCTTCCCGCTTATCAATACGGCCGTTCTTCCGGCGCTGTTCGTTGCATCCGGTTTTTCTGCCGGCGGCGCTGCGGTCCGTCTGGTGGCGATGACATTCGGTGCCCAACGCGAAGATGCTCCTATGCATCAGCTGCATGTGGCCGAGTATCCGATCATTTTGGTTGAAGCCATGTGCATCTTCATGATTGCCGTTTCGCTTATTACCGGAACGGAGGCTGCACAGCTTGCATTTACTGCATTTACGACGGGAATTTGGGCTTGTGTGTTCTGGTTCGGCGCATTCTTTATCGGTATGGTAGTGCCCATTACACTCAGCTTCTTCCGTTCAGCATTTTGCTTCTACACCGGATGCACAGCTGCGATTGTGGGCATGATGTGTTTGCGTTTGTTCATCCTTTACGCAGGACAGCTCAACGGATTGAATTAAAAATAATCTATTAATTTTTAAGATCTAATTGAAACCGGGACGGTGCAATCCAGGCCGTCCTCTTTTTTTGCGGAAGACAAATGAAAACTCCGGTTTTGTTGAAAGTCAGTTTTTGTCATCCTAACTATTGATGGGAAATAACGACTTCTGGCTTAAGACAGCATTGAATACGCTTTAACAGTGTCCTATTTCGGCCCAAATTGGTCTCATTGAAAGTTCTTGAGAAGACTGAAGCAGCAATTGTCGTTGCTTAAATGCAACAAATTGTGTTTGAAGCAAATACTGATCAAAACATGTCGGTCTGGAGATTGTTGCCTTTTGGAACGTTGCGTCGAGTCTTATGCAACCTATCGGTTTAAACCAGCCTATCCATTGAGACGCAAATCTTTAGAAAGTTTTCTTTCTAAAAAAGCTTGGTCTGAGAAGCATAAGTTAATTTGCTAAAGATTAGTAAGCAAACTATAAATTTTACAAAGATTGTGATTTCAATAGTAGAAAATTAACCTAAAATGGGCATAAGCGCATTTTTCCTATTCTCATCTATCCTGTAAATTCTAGGTACTTTCACTTAAATTTATAAGTATAGCTACGCTGTTTGATAACTATTACATGTTATCCCATTTAGGGTACACACTTGTGGGTATGCTATGCTATACCAGTACCAGAAAATGAAAAAAGAATTATTACTTTCGAGCTTATTTTTATGCGCTCTGCCGGCTTTTGCTTCCGGCTCTCAAACGATAAATACCGAGCAAAACTTACCCTCTTGGCCAAAAACACTGGAAACCTGGAGAAAGTACTTTCCAGGCTTAGAAGAGGAAGTAAAGAAAGCCTTCGAAGAAGCAAAAAAAAACGGGATTTTCAAGCTGGAAACTAACCTTTCTCCCGTAGACTGGAATATCACGGCGGAAAAAGGGGTCATCATTAACTCAGTCAATTCCGGTTTTTATCGTTGGTTCAAAGATCCTAAGACACTCGAAACCGTATTTCCGGAATTGGAAAACGCCAATAATGATGTGGTTATCAAGACTCAAGGAGACATTATTGTTTCTCCTAAATCAACGGATCACTCAGGATATGGATATGCGGTGGCAGTCAGCCCAGATACATCAACTACTTTAGAGGCAGGAAAAAAGATTGTACTGAAAGCTCTGGATCAGAAATCCGATTCCAGCTATCAGGACGGGCTCTCTATTGCGGTAGCCGAAAAGGGAAAGCTAAATCTAAAGGCTGAAGATGTGTATGTTTACGGAGGTGTTGATGCGCAATACGGTGCCTCCATTACTATCAATGCTTCAAACAGCCTCTACTTCTTGAAACCTACGGATCCGGTGATCGGCACTAAAAACGTGAATGAAATGCCGATTAGCTTGATTGCCTCCGGAATGACTCTTAGCGCCTCAAATATTTTTTTCAACCGACAGGTAGATATTGGCAAGACGTTTCTTGATACGCCTCATCCCAGTCAATTGACCATCAAAGACAATCCCGATGAAAACATCGCCGTAGAAAATGTCTGGTTTTATTTCCCCGTGATGGTTGCTGACTACTCCAACCTGGAGGTCGATATTGCAGGGTCCGTTGTTTTTAATGAAGAGCTGGCGCTTTCAAACAACAGTAATTCCGACATTTCTGCTGCCGGAATTCGAGTCAAGAATATTTTGATTAACGGCACCGACTCTAAGGCAAGCTTCAATGTTAAAGACAATGGGGTCATGCAGGTCGATGAGATTATCAAAGTCGGGAACCGCTCTCATGTCGATATTACTCTCGGGCAAGGCAGTACTCTCAGAGCGTATATAGAGTCAGATCCGCTCGGCTCAGCTTCCGTGACCATGGGACACGCCAGTTTTTGGTTCCCTATTTCAGATTCGAAAGTCAATACACTGACGATGTCCAAGACCAGTGTCTTGGAGATGGGCTCACCCGGTGAATCCATTACGGTTACTACCGATACCTTGCAAGGAGACGGCGGTCTCTTATGGTACCAACCAAGGTCTCAAGGTACGCTGAAGATTAATAATAAGAGCGAAGGGACTCATTTTGCTCTTTTAGGATCTACGGGAAGAAGTATCCAAGACACTCACTACCTTTTTCAGGCCGTTGCAATTGATGCATCGGGCCCGGAAAACAGCAAAGGTGAATTTTATTTAGCTAATGGCGGTGTGGTAGAAGCAGGTCCTTATCAGTACAAGCTTCAGCTCGGAGAATATGCCGACGGATCAGATAAGGTTTGGTTAGTCACTGCTGCTCAGAATCCAAAGCCGGTTGCTCCTCCTTCTAACGGCCTACCTCCGGCAGATATTCCTTCTGAGCCGCAAGACCCAATTCCTCCTTTGCCTTCGGAACCGAATAATCCCGGGACGTATCCGGACGATTTAATGCCGAAGCCGGAGGGCTTGTCATGGAGTGCCAAGCTGGCATTGGCTGCCATAGGACAAGGTACGCAAGTTACCCAATACCTTGGAGCTTTGAGTGAGCTGCGGGAGAGAATGGGAGAAATTCGGAATCATTTCGATGAGGGACATGACAGCACCTATGTCTTATTTCGCTATGACAAATCACGTCTCTCTTTCCATGAAGGAGTAAGTGGACGACTCAAAAACTTCGGGACAGCTATCGGCATCAACCGCCAGATTTCTCCGGAAGTTATTATCGGGGGCGATATAGATTTTGCTCATGCCAAATTGAAAGTTAATGACGATGAAAAAGGAAAGGTCAAAACTGATGCCGTGGGAGCGAGGGGTTATTTAACCTGGTTTAATCAAAAAGGCAGTTATGCCGATGTTGTGCTTACCTTTAACCACTATCGCCATCATCTTTCAACTCAAATGATCGATGGAGTTCCCACCAGCGCAAAATATTCTAATTTCGGGGCAGGCGTTTCTGCGGAGGTAGGCCACCAGTTCCGGTTCTTGAACCGTGGGGAGCAGGACTACTATTTCGTTCAGCCTCAGATCCAACTGTCTTCTTACTGGCTTAAAGGGAAAGATTTTTCTCTGGATAACGGTATGAACGTTTCCGTAAAAGACGGGAAGAGTCTTACCGGGCGTATTGGTGTTGATATCGGGAAAAACTTTTTGATTGCAGATAAGAAACCTGCTCAAGTGTATGTGCAAGGGGGCGTAATGCATGAATTTCTCGGCAAAACCAAAGCGCGCTTAAATGAGTTCAGTTTTGAAGATAAGTCCTTGGGAACTCGAGCTTATTACGGCCTTGGATTTGAAGTTAAAGCAAAGGACCGAGTCAAATTTTTTGCTCAGGTGAATAGGGAATCAGGGCATCGAATTAAAAGTGATCTTCAATTCCGAGTAGGCGCCAGTATTCTCTTTTAACTTTTAGAAACCGGCTTTCCATATGGAAAGCCGAGACGTTTCGGCATCCTGTCATTGGAACTCTCTTTCATTAGGATCCAAAGAGGTTTTCAGTTTTTTGCGTTTGTTCAAATTACAATCCGACCAATAAGTTAACTTTGATTCGGATAGTTCTTCTTTGGCCTGAAAGGAAAAGAGATTGGAAAATTTTCACCAACTGCTTGCCGGTTTCCACCATTTCAAACAAAAATATTTTCTGAAAGAACGGGACTTCTTTGAGTCGCTGGAGAAGCAGCAGAACCCAAAAACATTGGTAATTTCGTGCTGTGACTCGCGCGTTGATCCGGCACTGCTTTTGAACTGCAAACCGGGAGAACTTTTCGTCATCCGCAATGTTGCGGCTCTCGTACCGGACGTCTCTCAGGTCAAAGCACCGAGCTCTGTGATGGCGGCGATAGAGTATGGTGTGAAGCATCTGAACATTGAACATATTGTCGTCTTGGGACATTCCAATTGCGGCGGAATCCACGGTCTTATCGAGCCGGCATCGATTGCTTCGGAAACCTATATTCAAGATTGGGTGGCCATTGCGTCCCCGGCCTTAGAAAGACTCAAAAATCTGACGGCCGATGAAACTCATATATGCAGAACAAGGCATTGTGAGGAGGGCGCCGTCTTAGTGTCTTTGGATAATCTTCTGTCTTATCCATGGATTTTTGACCGTGTAGAGCAAGGAACATTAAAGCTGCATGCTCTCTATTACGATTTGAGAGAGGGAGAGCTGTTTCGGTTCAGTCCGGACCGAGAAGATTTTCTTCCGCTCAAAAGAGTTCCGGGAGAAGGATTTCTTCCTTAATAATTCCGTTTTCTAGTCTAAGCACCTTTCGAGTTTTGCTCCAAAGGTGTTTTTTCGTTTTCAATCCTGAAGAATGTGAACAGTAAAAAAGGGTGATTCTATCGAAGATCCCCTCTCTTGCAGAGACTGAATAACTCAAATCGTGCACTTCACTTCTTATGGTTTTCTCTTGTCCTGTAGAGTGACAAGTAAGGGTATCAATAAGAGTATTAGTACCCAAGCTAATTCGTTACCCCTCTTAAGAATCCGGTTTTTGGATTTGGCTTAAGGATGGGTTAGAGCAATACGGAAAAGGAAATGAAGACAAAATTAACGCTGCTAAGCTTGGCTTTCCTCAGTCTGCCGGTTTTTGCAGGGCAGTTTGATCATGTTTATGCGGGAAAGAGGAGCGCAACCTCCAGAGACCCGCTGGAACTGAATTGGGAACGTTATTTCCCGGGTTTGCAAGCAGAAATAGAACAGGCTTTTGAACAGGCTCGCAAAGACGGAGAGTTTATTTTTAACTCGAACCAAATCCCTGTTGCGTGGAATGTGACGGCAGCAGGCGGCGTTGTTATCAATTCAGTCAATTCCGGTTTTTTCATGAATTATCGGAATCCGGACAACCCTTCCAAACTCCTTTTCCCAGGGCTGCAGGCAGATGAACAAGGGGTCAGTATTGTGACCGGCGGAGACATCACCATCAGCCCTCGTCCGACAGAACAGGAAGGGTTCGGGTACGCTGTTTCAGTAGGGTATGACACGACCACGACGCTGCAGGCCGGTGGAAAAATTGTTTTAATGACTCCGTATTCCGACCAATATAAAAGTTATCAAGATGAGCTTGCTATCGCAGTTGGCGATGATGGTCAGCTGAAAATGAAAGCCGAAGATATCTATATTTTTGGAACGGTTGACGCACAATACGGCGCAAAAATTGATATCAAGGCTACTAATAATCTTAATTTTCTGCAGCCGACCGACGCAGGTGGAAACGTGGAGATAAAGAGTCCGCTTCGTTTACTTACTGCGGACATGGAACTGAGCGCAAAAAATATCCTTTTTAATCGTCCGGTAGCTGTAGGTGTACTCTTTCTCGATATTTCTCATCCCAGCTCTTTAATTATCCAAGACGATCCGGATGCAAACATTAAAGTTGAAAACGTTTACTTTAATAAGCCGGTTTTAGTAGAAAAAGACTCTGATTTGAAAGTAGATATTGCGGGGAACGTGGTTTTCAACGAAGGCTTGAGCCTGCTTTCTAACGGCCAGTCAGAGGTGACTGCCTCCGGGATCCGTCTGCAGAGCCTTACATTAGGAAATCTTGGGGCAAAGGCAGATTTCAATGTCAGAGATAATGGGGTCATGTATGTCGATAAGAAGATAGAAGTCGGCCACAACTCTCATCTGAATATTAATTTGGGAGAAAAAAGTGCACTGCGCGCCCAGATTGTTACTCACCATACTCAAGTAGTCAAAGAGCTTGGTACTGCCTCTTTGACGATGGGTCCTCAAAGTTTCTGGGCCTCGCTTGGCGATTCAAGACTTACTAATTTAACTTTGTCTAAGGGCAGCGTAGTAGACATGGGTGACCCTAATACCGCCCTGACAATAACAACTGAAACATTAGGAGGCGACGGAGGTCTTCTCTGGTATAGGCCGGGTGCGAAAGGAACATTAGAGATTCTTGTTAAAAGTGCAGGTTCTCACCAAGCTTTATTAGGCTCAACCGGCAAAGATATCAGCTCTGCCGATTATCTATGGCGCCCGCTTGTGATAGAGAGTTTGACAGACAAGCATGGACAAGCAGTGTTTAGCTTAGCAAACAACGGCATTATCGAAGCCGGTCCTTATCAATACAAACTGGGACTTTACAATGCCGATAAGGGAACTCGTACCTATTGGTTCGTAGGGGCCAAAGACATCAAGCTTGCCCCAGCCGGCGATACTCCTTCCGAGCCGGAAACTCCGGACCAGCCCGGCGAGCCGGATCAACCGGAAACCTTTATTCCTCCCCCAAACTTTGATGTGGAGGATCCTTCCACTTATCCGGATTATTTAATCCCGAAACCGGAAGGTTTGTCCGAAAGTGCCAAACTTGCCTTAGCAGCCGTAGGCCAAGGAACACAAGTAACTCAATATCTGGGTGCTTTGGCTGAATTAAGAGAGAGATTGGGAGAAATTAGAAATAATTTCGAAGAAGATACTGACGGCGCATATGTGTTGTTCCGGTATGACCAGTCGCGCCTGAGTTTCTTCCAGGGAGTAAATGGCAAACTGAGAAACTATGGAACGGCTGTCGGTGTAAATCGTAAAGTTTCCCCAAATCTCATTGTCGGTGCAGATATTGATATTGGCTATGCTAAGTTAAAAATTAACGACTTTGGAGAAGGTAAAGCCCACACAAATTCTCTGGGAGCCAGAGGATATTTGACTTGGTTTAATCAAGCTGGTACTTATGCCGATTTAGTGATGAGTTTCAACCATTACCGTCATCGTATGTCTACCAAGATGCTTGATGAGGATTCCACAAGTGCAAGATACTCCAATGTCGGCGCAGGTGTTTCTGCTGAGGTCGGGCACAGGTTCCAATTCTTAGAAAAAGGACAATACGACCATTACTTTATCCAACCGCAATTACAGCTGTCTTCTTACTGGTTGAAAGGAAAAAGCTTCTCCCTTAGCAATGGTATGGATGTCTCCGTGAAAGACGGTAAGAGTTTAACCGGCAGAGTTGGTGTCGATATCGGAAAGAATTTCTTGATCGGTGATAAGAAACCGGCTCAGGTGTATTTACGCGGAGGCATTTTGCATGAGTTTCTCGGCAAAACGAAGACTCAATTAAATGAGTTTAATTTTGAAGATGAGTCTTTAGGTACTCGTGCATATTACGGGGTTGGATTTGAGGTTCGAGCTAAAGACCGAGTGAAGCTGTACGCTCAGTTGAACCGTGAATCCGGTCATCGGATTAAGACGGACGTTCAGGTTCGTTTCGGTGCAAGTATCTTCTTCTAAATCTCAATAAAACAACAGCTTCCAACCGGAAGCTGTTGCATAAAAGTCTGAGAATTAAGCCTGCAGTTTCTTCTTCAAGATGGCGTTCACCTGAGCAGGATTGGCTTTGCCTTTAGTTGCTCTCATGGTTTGACCAACGAGAGCGTTAAAGGCTTTTTCTTTTCCTGAGCGGTACTCTTGAACCATCTTTTCATTGGCAGCTAAAACGCTGTCGACGATTGCTTCAATAGCGCCGGTATCCGAAATCTGCTTAAGACCGAGGCTTTCAATTAAAGCATCAACATCGTCGCCTTTCTTTTCCCAAATGGCTGTAAAGATTGTACGGGCGCCTTTCTGGTTGATGGTGCCGTCAGTCATCTTGTTGATAATGGCGGCTAATTGAAGCGCAGAAACGGGGCATTCAGAAATGTCTGTTTCAGTAGCGTTGAGCTGAGAAAGAACTTCGCCTCGAATCCAGTTAACAGCAGCTTTCTTGTCTTTAACAGCATTTGCTGTCGTTTCAAAATACACTGCAAGCTCTCTGGAAGAAGTCAGCTGCTGAGTATCCGCTTCGGAAAGATCCATTTCTTTCTGAAGTCTTTCACGCATGGCGTGCGGCAATTCCGGCATGCCTTTCTTAGTCTCTTCGATCCATTCGTCGGAGATAATCAGCGGAAGAAGATCAGGATCCGGGAAATAACGGTAATCCATGGAATCTTCCTTGCTTCTCATCTCTCTGGTCTCATCCCTGTCCGGATCGTAGAGGCGTGTAGCCTGAACAACCTTACCGCCCTCAGTAATCACTTCGATCTGTCTTCTGACTTCATATTCGATAGCTGCCTGAAGGAACTTAAAGCTGTTAAGGTTTTTAATTTCAGTACGGGTGCCGAACTCTTTCTGACCCTTCGGACGAATAGAGACGTTGGCGTCGCAGCGGAAGTTTCCTTTTTGCATGTCACCGTCGCTGATTCCAATCCAAACGACTAAGTCGTGAAGGGCTTTGGCATATCCGACGGCTTCAGCAGCACTTCTCATTTCCGGTTCGGTAACGATTTCCAGAAGCGGTGTGCCGGCACGATTAAGGTCAATGCCTGTCTTACCGTGAACAACGCCGTGCACGCTCTTGCCTGCATCTTCTTCCAAGTGTGCGCGGGTAAGGTTCACTGTCTTGCTATAAGTAGTGCCGTCAGCGTTTTCAACCGGGAAGGTCAGGCTGCCGCCGATCACTACCGGGTGTTCAAATTGGCTGATCTGATAGCCTTTCGGCAGGTCAGGATAAAAGTAATTCTTACGGGCAAAAACGCTCTTGTTGGCAACTTTTGCGCCGATAGCAAGACCGAATTTGATTGCTCTTTCAACGGCACCTTCGTTTAAAACCGGAAGGCATCCCGGAAGAGCCAAGTCAACCGGGCATGCGTGAGTATTCGGTTCGGCGCCGAAGGCCGCAGAGGCACCTGAGAAAATCTTGCTTTTTGTAGATAACTGGACGTGTGTCTCAAGTCCGATAACAACTTCCCATTCCATTTCTTTTTCCTTTCTTAGTATCCTGCGGGGACTTTCTTATGCCAGTCAGTAACTTGCTGGTATGCGTGAGCAACACCAAGCAGCTGAGCTTCGCGGCATTTTGCACCGATTAGTTGGAAACCGTATGGACGGTTATTGGAGCTGATTCCGCAAGGAACGCTCATGGACGGCAGACCGGCAAGAGATCCTGGGACCGTGAAGAGGTCGCTTAAGTACAGAGAAAGCGGATCACTCTTATCATCGAAACTGAACGCGGCATCGGTAGAAACCGGACAGAAGATGACATCGCAGCTGTTCTTGAAAGTGTTGTCGAATTCTTGAGCAATCAAGCGGCGTACCTGTTGAGCTTTGATGTAGTAAGCATCGTAATAGCCGTGGGAAAGAACATATGTTCCGATAAGAATACGGCGCTTAGGTTCCGGCCCGAATCCTTCGTCGCGGCTGCGTTTGATCATGTCGAGAAGATCATCATACTTCTGAGCTCGGTGACCGTAGCGGACGCCGTCAAAACGGCTGAGGTTGGAACTGGCTTCGGCAGGGGCGATGATGTAGTAGACGGGAACGCCTAAGTCGGCGGTAGGCAAATCAATGTCGACAAGCACTGCGCCGAGTTCTTGATATTGACGCAAGGCATCGTTAAGTGCTGCCTTAAGGCCCGGAGCCACTTTGTCCAGCCACTTTCTAGGGACGCCGATTCTTAATCCTTTGACGCCGTCGTTTAAAGAAACCGTCAAATCTTCCGGAGGAAGTTCAATGCTGGTGGAATCGCGTTTATCAAAACCGATGATATGTGACAAAACCAGAGCGCAGTCTTCAGCGGTTTGAGCAATGATGCCTGCCGTATCAAGACTGGAGGCGAATGCAATCATGCCCCAGCGGCTTGGACGGCCGTAAGTCGGCTTGATGCCGGTTACGCCGCAGAAAGCAGACGGCTGACGGATGGAGCCTCCGGTATCGGTACCTGTAGCAACCGGTGCAATGCGAGCTGCCACGCAGGAGGAAGCTCCGCCGGAGGAACCGCCGGGAACTGCATTTTTGTCCCAAGGATTGTAGGTTTTGCCGTAAGCGCTGTTTGCTGTGGTAGAGCCCATGGCAAATTCATCACAGTTGGTCTTGCCTAAACAAACCATGTTGATCTCTTTAAGCTTTTCAACCACTGTAGCGTCGAACGGGCTCATGTATCCGTCAAGCATCTTGCTGGCAGCTGTGCTTGCCCATTCTTTTGTTACGAAAATATCTTTGTGGGCGATAGGAACGCCGGCTAAAGGACCGGCTTCGCCGGCGGCGATTTTCTTATCAGCTTCTTTAGCTTGGGCGAGGCTGACTTCAGGGCGAACGTCAAGGTAAGCATTAAGTTCTTTTGTATCTTCGATTTTTTGAAGGTATGCTTTGGTGACTTCTTCTGAAGACACTTTTTTAGCAGATAACAGGGAACTGAGTTCTGCAACCGTCGCTTGTGTTAAATCCGTCATTACTATTCCTTTACTCAATTACTTTAGGTACTAGGAAAAGACCGTCCATTTCATCGGGGGCATTCTTCATATTTTCTTCCCGGCGATTATGTTCGGTTACGTCATCCGGACGAAGGCGCTGAGCTCCGCCGAACGGGTGAGGCATAGGCTCAATCCCTTCGGTATTAATAGATTGAATTTGTTCAACCATTCCAAGAATGTCATTTAGCTGGCTCATTAACTCCGGGGCTTTTTCATCGGAGAGGTCGATACGAGCCAGATCAGCGATTCTGCGGACATCGCTTAAAGTCAAGGACATATTTGCACCTAATCAAATTAAAAATTTTTTGTTCTTTTTACGCCTGTTGTTTCAGCACGTAAAGAACGGTCACACAATCGAACAAGAATAACCTTTTTTAGTCTATCATTTTGGTTTATTTATTATTTATGTGCGCAGAGTGCCGCCTCTAAAGGCAGGGAGTTTTGATGTTTGGCAGCTTGAGAAATTATTTCTCCAACGATCTCGCAATCGACCTAGGAACCGCAAACACTTTAATTTATTGCCGCGGTAAAGGGATGGTTCTTAATGAACCAAGCGTAGTGGCAGTTCGTACTGATAAGGGAAACTCGAACAAATTGGACGTTCGTGCTGTCGGTAAAGAAGCAAAAAGTATGCTTGGCCGCGTCCCTGGAAACATCGACGCTATTCGTCCGATGAAAGACGGTGTTATCGCCAATTTCACCGTAACTGAACAAATGCTTAAGAGCTTTATTAAGAAAGTTCATACTCCCAGCATTTTTACTCCGCGCCCGAGAATCGTTATTTGCGTGCCCTACGGCTCCACTCAAGTTGAAAGAAGAGCTATTAAAGAAAGCGCTGAAGCTGCGGGAGCTAAGGAGGTCTTCTTAATTGAAGAACCAATGGCTGCCGCTATCGGGGCGGGGCTGCCGGTCTCCGAAGCTATCGGTTCCATGGTTATCGATATCGGCGGCGGTACAACTGAAGTCGGTGTTATTTCTCTCGGCGGTATCGTTTACGCTAACAGCGTTCGCGTCGGCGGCGATAAGTTCGATCAGGCAATCATTGATTACATCCGCAGAAACTACGGCATGTTGATCGGGGAACCGACGGCTGAATACATTAAGAAAGAAATCGGTTCTGCTTTCGTTTCAAGCGAAGTGAGAGAACTTGAAGTGAAAGGCCGCAACATCGCTGAAGGTGTTCCACGTGCCTTCTCCATTTCTAGCAACGAAGTTCTTGAAGCATTGAATGAACCGTTGAACCAGGTTGTTGGTGCCGTCAACAAGGCTCTGGAACAGACTCCGCCGGAATTGGGCGCTGATATTGCGGTCAGAGGCTTAATGCTTACCGGAGGCGGTGCACTTCTCAAAGACTTAGACCGTCTGCTGATGGAAGAAACGGGTTTGCCGGTTGTTGTCGCTGATGATCCTCTGAGCTGCGTTGTCCGCGGCTGCGGTATCGCTTTGGAAGGAATTGGCAAGATCGAAGACTCCATCTTCTGCTTCGGTTAGCGGTAATACAAACTAATGGCAGCACCCACTCCTGGTAAGAAGTTCTTCGGACCAAAGCCCTCTTCTGTAACCAGTTTTGCTTTCTTTGCAGTAATCTCCGTCCTTCTGATGGTCGTAGACCATCAGATGAGGATGATGGAGCCGGTCAGAAGCGGCTTGTCCGTTGTTTCAAATGCTGCCTACAACACCCTGAACGCTCCTGTAAGGTTAGCTGAAGGAGCGGCAGATCGTTTGCGATCCAAATCTTCCATGATTAAAGAAAACGAACGGCTTCAGGAAGAATTGGCTAGGAACAAGGTTCTGATCTCTCGTCTGACAACCTTGGACGAAGAAAACCGTATTCTCAAGCAGATGCTCGTCCAAAAGAAGACTTTGCCGGTTCGTTCAGAAATGTTTTCCGTCAGAAGAGTTTTGTCTGACGGCTTCACACAAAGATTCCAGATCGACGGCGGCTCTAACGACGGATTGGAAGTCGGTATGCCGGTCGTCTCTGATCAAGGTTTGGCAGGCCAGCTGATGCATGTTGCTCCTCGAGCCAGCCAAATCCAGCTTATCCAAGATAAAAACCAAGAAGTCCCGGTTCTCTTTGTTGATTCCGGTGTCCGCGGCATAGTCCACGGAACCGGTGACGATACGAGACTTCAGACCCGCGATCTGCCGTATACGGATAAAATCAAAGTCGGCGAAAAAGTCGTCACCTCAGGTCTTGACGGCATTTATCCGAAAGGTATCCCTGTCGGTACCGTCATTTCCGCTGTTCCGGGCGAAACCGGTGCTTATGTTGAAGTCACGGTTGAAGCTCCGAAGAGCATCGGCAAACAGGATGCTGTTTTGGTTTTGATGGTTGACCCGAACGTTAAGCCCCTTCCTAGCATGGAAGCAGAGGAGGAGAGCGCAGACGGTCAGACAAGAAGGAGGTCCCCTCGTGAGTGAGTTCTCTAAAGGCTATGAAACACGACGCAGGCCCGATCGGACTTTCTTTGATCCGGCTTTTTCCAGCAACTATTGGATTTACGGTTCTATAGCTCTGAGCTGGAGTATCGGTCTGCTTCCTTTTACGGAGTGGCCTTTCTTTCCTAATCTGCTGGTGATGACATTGGTTTTTTGGGGCATATATCAGCCTCAGAAAATCTACTACTGGCTGGCGTTTCTCTTAGGCTTGTTGGTAGATACGGATTCAGCGGCAGTTTTCGGACAAAATTCTTTAGCTTTTTGCTTGGTCGTATTCTGTGCGGAAGCTATGAGCCAGCGTCTTCAATGGCTGCAGCCTGTGGGTCAAGCCATTAATATTCTGCCCGTCTTCATGATTCCTCCGATTTTGCTGGTTATTGAAAGCTTCTGCTTCGGTTCCCTGCAAATTGATTGGGGATGGTTTACGCGTGCCTTAATGGGTGTAGTGCTCTGGCCTGCTTGGTGCTTTATTCTGACTCGTCGTTTTATCTCTCTCAAATCGTAAGGTAGAACGCAATGGCGACTCGCTTAACGGCCGAAGAACTAAAACAAATCTCAACTTTTCGGAGAAGATCGGTATTCTTCTGTTTTGTCACGATCATTCTCTTTTTGCTCTTGGCCAGTCGGTTCTTTTACCTGCAAATTCTTGAGTACGATAATTTCATCATCAAGGCGGAAGCCAACCGAAAAACAGAAACTGCTCATCCTCCGCGCCGCGGCATCATCATGGATAAGAACGGAGAGCTGTTGGCAGCAAACGAGCCAATCTACACCTTGGAAATTACTCCGGGGAGGGTAGTTGGGCTTTCCAAGACAATTGAAGCCTTGGAAAAAATTATTCCAATCACTAAGTATGACAAGAAGCGTTTTTATCGTTTAAAGGATGAATTGCCTCGTTTGAGTCCTGTGCCGTTAAAGAGCAATCTGACCGATGAAGATGTTGCGAGATTTATTGCGCAGGCATGGAAGTTTCCCGGCGTTGAGGTTCGCTCGCGCATGCATCGCTACTATCCGCAAGGAAAGGATGCGGCACACGTCGTTGGTTATATCGGACGTATCTCCCAGCGTGATCAGGCGGCTTTGGAAAAAAGCGGCAAAGAAGCTGAGTACTCCGGAACTCTTAACATCGGCAAACTCGGTCTCGAACAAAGCTATGAAGATGTACTGCACGGCAAGCCCGGTATTGAAGAGTTGGAGGTCCGTGCTTCCGGCCGTCCGATTCGGTCTTTATCTAAGAGTCCTGCAACCTCCGGTTCTAACTTGATTCTTTCTCTGGATATGGGTTTGCAGAGAGAAATTACTAAGGTTTTGGACGGCAGAAGAGGTGCAATCGTGGCGATTGAACCGGCTACCGGTGACGTGCTGGCTTTTGTTTCCAATCCTAGCTTTGACCCGAACCTATTCGTCGACGGTATTGATCAAGAGACTTGGGATGAACTCAATAACGATGAGGATAAACCGCTGCTTAATCGAGCATTGAGAGGCGCTTATCCAATCGGCTCCACCATTAAGCCCTTCTTGGCACTTTCTGCTGCACAGTTGGGGGTTAGAGATCCGAACCGCGTTATTCAAGACCGCGGTACTTTCCAGCTCGGCAACCACACTTTCCGAGATTCCACCCATGGAAGAGGCTACGGGCCGGTTGATATGAAGAGATCGATTGTGGTCTCAAGTGACGTTTATTACTACTCTTTAGCTCAGGACATGGGTATCGATAAGATTCATGATTCTTTGGCTCCTTTCGGTTTCGGTCAGATTACGGGCATTGACTTGAAAGGTGAGGTAAGAGGCATTCTCCCGTCTAAAGAATGGAAGGAAAAGAGATTTAAGCGCAAGTGGCTTACCGGAGACACCATTTCCGTTGGTATCGGACAGGGTTATAACGCCTTTACCATGCTTCAGTTGGCCCATGCGGTTGCAACTTTGGCTAATGACGGGGTAGTCATGAAGCCTCACTTGGTTAAGAAAATTGAAAATCCGACAACCGGAGAAGAGGAGTACGTAGCCAGAGAGCCGGTAGGAAAAATCCCGTTCAAGCCCGAATACCTGAAGTTAGTTAAAAGTGCGATGCATGAAGTAACGAAGAAGGGTACAGGGCGTTCGACTTTTGCCGGGGCTCCCTACGAGGTAGCCGGGAAAACCGGTACCGCTCAGGTCTTAGGTATTAAGCAAGGTGAAAAATACGATAAGAACAAGATTCGTGAAAGACACCGTGACCACTCTCTCTTCATTGCTTTCGCTCCTTACGATAAACCGGTGATTGCTTTAGCCATCTTGGTAGAAAACGGAGGCTTCGGTGCACAAGCAGCAGCTCCCGCAGCTAGAAAGATTTTGGATTACTACTTAGTAGAGCGTTTGAAGGCCAAAGAAGAAGCTGCACAGCAGAAAGAAGAGGCAAAGAAGGAAGACAAAAACAAAGAAAAGGACAAGGAGCAAAAAACAAAGAAAGTGCAGGCTGTTCGTAAAACTCCTACTAAAACAACTCCGGAAACAAAAGGAGCTCAACGATGAACCTCTACAAGAATTATTACGGAGACGCTCCCGTTCCTTGGTATAAAAAGGCCGCTATCGGCTTAATGGAGTTTTTGTTGGCCATTGACTGGCCTTTGCTTGTGATTGTCTCTCTTCTGACTGCGGTGGGCTTTGTGGCGCTGTATTCTGCGGGATACAGCTTCCCATGGCGTATCGAGGGGCAAATTCGAAATATTGCTGTAGCAGCGGCTGCTATGCTGGTGGTTGGCTTAGTCCCGATGAAGTGGGTAAAGAACATGTCTGTGCCTATTTACGTCATCGGGATCTTGCTGCTGCTGGCAACTTTGCTGTTTGGCGTCACCATTAAGGGTGCGACGCGCTGGCTTGATATTGGAGTGGGCAGAATTCAGCCTTCCGAGATTATGAAAATTGCCGTCCCTCTGTTTATTGCCTGGTATTTCCAGGTGAGAGACGAATACTTGCGGTGGTGGGATTACGTGATTGCATCCCTTTTCTTGGTCATTCCTGTGGCATTAATCTTGAAGCAGCCTGACCTTGGAACTTCTATCTTGGTATTCTGCGCCGGTTTTGCGGTCATCTTTTTTGCCGGACTCAGCTGGAAAGTTTTGGCGGCTTTAGTCTGCGGTGTTTTGGTCTCGATCCCGATTGCGTGGACTATGATGTACGACTATCAGAGACAGCGCGTGCTGACTTTGTTGGATCCGAGTTCAGATCCTCTCGGTGCAGGCTTCCATACCATTCAAGCCATTATTGCGATTGGGTCAGGCGGGATAGTCGGCAAAGGCTGGATGAACGGTACACAAGCTCACCTAGACTTTATTCCGGAGAGAACCAGTGACTTTTTATTTGCCGTTTACTCGGAAGAGTTTGGATTTTTGGGCGATGTGGGTCTTCTGATTTTGTATTCGGCTTTGATTTTCAGAACACTTTACATCGCCTGCCGTGCTAAGACCTTATTTGAGCGCTTAATTGCGGGTGCAATCGCGGCAATCTTTTTGATGTACTCTTTCGTGAACATGGGCATGGTCAGCGGAATTTTGCCCGTGGTAGGCGTACCTTTGCCGTTTATGAGCTATGGCGGAACGGCATTTCTTATACTCGGTATTTGCTGTGGCTTGTTGATGCGCATTTCTGCCGGAAGCAGAAGAAGACCGCGCAAGAAATAGTTTTTGTTGTCAGGAGAGAAGGATGAGAATCGTAGGTTGGATAGCGATATTTGCTGCATTTTCACTTCTTACGGCTTGTTCTTCAAATAAAGGCGGTAAGTATTTCGAAGATGACGGTCCTCCCGGAGTATTTTCTTTATCGAAAATGGACATGCGTGATGCCACGCCGGTTGTCGAAAAACCCATTGCTGCCACTAACAAACCTTATACGGTGATGGGCAAGCGCTACTATCCCGTCACCGGGGATAAGTCCATGGTTCAGATCGGCTACGGTTCTTGGTACGGTAAAAAGTTTCATGGTAAGAAGACTTCTTCGGGAGAAGTCTATGACATGTACAAAATGACGGCCGCCCATAAGACAATGGAACTTCCGAGCTACGCTAAAGTGACGAATCTTGAGAACGGCAGATCCGCTATTGTTCGCGTTAATGACCGAGGTCCTTTCTTGCATAACAGAATCATCGATCTGTCTTATGCTGCGGCGACTAAACTTGGCTATGCCGGTAAAGGGACGGCAAAACTAAAAGTAGAAAGAATTACGCGAGAGCAAATCGCCAAGGGTGAATGGGATAATGATTCCGCAGTCCGCAAGACTCTTCTTGCGGCAGCACCGGTTATTGTGCCGATACTGAAGTCCAACAGTAAAACGGCCACGGCTGCGGAGACTGGTCAGACCATTTCCGAAGCCTCTGAAAGCGACTTGGCAGACCAAGCCATCAGTCGTCTGATTCAAGAAAAGAAAGAGCCGACTCCTATCCTTACAGCAGAGACTATCTCGGTATCTGAGGAGAAGGCACCGGACCAGAACAATAAGTCAGAAGTGAAATATATCGAGGAAGGCGTGTTTGTCATGGCTGACGGCTCTTCCGGGGTCGGTAAGGTAGAAAAGGTTGTTCACAAGGCCGAGGCGAGCGGTTATTCCGTTCAGTTGGGTGTTTTTAAATCACAGCCTAATGCTGAGAACCTCAAAAAGAAGATTGAATCCGTTTTGAAGGAAAACACTCTTCCAACGGCTAAGATTGTGGATAAGGATGGTTTATATCGTGTGTTAGTCGGCGGTAACTTTCAGCACGATGCGGCTAAGGAACTTAGCCTGCAGCTTAAAGATCTGCTCCATCAAAATGCCGTAGTAGTCAAGGATATGAACTGATGATAGAGAAAATCTTCGAACAAGTTAAAGATAAGTGGAATCAGACGACAGAGCAAGGCATAAAAGATTTTATTGAGATTCCGGCTCTCTCTCCTGATTTTGATAAAAAGTGGGAAGAAAACGGAGTACTTCTCAAGGCCGTAGAGTTTGCTAAGGATTGGGTTGAAAAACAAGATATTAAAGGTCTCTCCACGAAAATCGTTCAGGAAGAAGGCTTTCCTCCGTGTCTTTACGTAGAAATTGAAGCCAGCGAGGGAAACACGGCAAAAGAGTCTGTATTTCTTTACGGACATTTGGATAAGCAGCCTCCTAACCTTGGGTGGGATGAGGATAAAGGTCCTTGGAAACCTGTTGTCCAAGATGGAAAACTTTACGGCCGGGGTGCAGCCGACGACGGTTATTCCTTCTTCTGCTCCTTATCCGCAATGAAGGCACTGCAAGAATTAAATATTTCTCATCCTCGCTGCGTAGGCCTATTTGAAACCTGCGAAGAGTCAGGCTCTGCCCACTACGAAACCTATCTGAAGCACGTGGAAGAGCAGTTGGGCGACATTGGTCTGGTTGTAGCTTTAGACAGCAGCTGCGGGGATTATGACCGTTTGTGGATTACAAATTCTCTCCGTGGAATGATTGGCGGCGCTATTAAAGTCGAGGTGCTGAAAGAGGGAGTGCACTCCGGAGAGGCCAGCGGGATTGTTCCGAGCTCCTTTATGATTCTCCGCAGTTTGCTTGACAGAGTCGAGGATTCAAAGACCGGGAAGGTCATTGGTATTCCTTTCCATACCGTTTTGACCAGCGATATTCTTAAGCAAAGCAAGAAAATTGCCAAGATTTTAGGTGATAAAGCTTGGGAACAATTCCCGTGGGCCGGAGAGACTTCTCCGCTCTGTGATGAGCCGATGGAATGCATCTTGCGTAGAAATTGGGAACCGGCATTGACGGTTACGGGAGCCGACGGGATACCTTCAGTAGAAAACGGGGGAAACGTTTTAAGACCTTGGACGAAAATCAAGATTGGCATGAGACTGCCTCCGAATGTGGAAGCTTCCTTAGCTTCTCAGGCATTTAAAGATGTTGTTACGGCACATCCACCGTTTAATGCCAAGGTGGATTATGAGCCCGTTGTGATGAGCAACGGTTGGGTTGCTAAAGAGCCGAAAAAGTGGCTGAAGAAATCTTTCAAAAAGGCCTCTAAGTCATTGTGGGGCAATGATTTCTGTTATTTGGGAATGGGTGCTTCCATCCCGTTGCTCAACGTTTTCTCCAGAGAATGGCCGAGTGCTGAATTCGTAGTTGCCGGGGTGTTAGGACCCAAATCGAATGCACATGGTCCCAATGAGTTCCTGCATATAGATTATGCTCAGAAGCTGACGGCTAGTGTGGCATATATCATTGCGAAGATGGCAAAGGCAGAGGAATGAGAAGAGACGTAGTAACACAGGTAATCGTGGAGTATTCGGACGGATGTGAAAATTTCGCGACCAAACTTGAGGCTGAAAGATTTATCAATGCCAATTTGGATATTGAGGAACCTCGTGCCGCATGGCTTGAAGAAATTAACGGCAAGAAAAAATACGATTATCGGTTAGTAGAAGACGGGGGAGAGATTCATTTAGTTGATTAATTTGAAGATGAATCCCTAGAGAAATCATTCAGACTTCCGATCTTCTGACCATAAGAAACCCGGCTGCGGCCGGGTTTCTTTTAGCTAGCTCGTAAAGGTTTTATTAAATTACGAACAATTGGACGATTGCAAAGGCAGACAACACTGCAATGGCTACCATCAAAATGCCGGGTAACTGGAAGGAGTGATTAAGGACGTATTTGCCAATATAAGTAGTACCGGAACGGTCCATACCAACTGCAGCCAATGCTGGGCCGGAAGTCGGGAGAATGAACAAGCAGTTAACAGCCGGGAACATTGCAATCAAGTACCAGGGGTTAATGCCAAGAACAAATCCCAGAGGCATGATGGCACGAGTAGTAGCACCTTGACTTGCCAACAAGGCAGACATACCGGCAAGAATGAATGAGAACAGCCAGGGAGCGGTTTGCGCTAATTGCCCAGCAACCTGAAGGAAGATTTCCTTATTAGCAGCAATGAAGGAGTCAGCCATCCAAGCAACACCAAATACGCATCCGAGAGAAACAACGGCAGCTTCCATGACGGGGCTCTTAACAACTTTTTTAACATCAGGTTTGCAGAAGAGCATCATGAGAGCACCGGCTGCGAGCATGACCGCTTCGATTACAAGTGCCATTCCAACGCCCTTGGTTTGACCCGGAAGTACTCTTAGTTCAGGGAAGAAGCCGGCTGCAACGATGACAACGATGGCGCCCAAGAAGATAAGAACAGACCATAAAGCTTGCGGAGGAAGCTTGTGATTTGAGATTGGTTGAGGAGGAAGAACAAGACCGGCTTTCAAACGTGCTTGATATTCTGGATCGTCATCTAAACCCTTACCAAACAGAAGGCAGATTGCAGAGCCGAGAACAACGCCGATTAAGCAGGCTGGGAAGGTAATCATCAAGATTGAGCCTAAGCCAATATCTCCGTGATTGTTTTGAGCAAACAAACCAATCATAGCAGCCATAGCAGCGGCAATCGGGCTGGCAGTAATGCCTACCTGACCTGCAACCGCAGTTCCGGCCATAGCCTTTTCAGGACGTACACCTGCGTTGTAAGACACTTCATAAACCACTGGCAGAATAGCGTAGACAGCGTTTCCTGTACCAGCAAAGAATGTTAGGAAGAAGCTGACAACCGGAGCGATAACTCCGACCATTTTTGGTTTTGCGCGAATGATGCGGGCAGCAATTCTAACAAGAATGTCTAAGCCGCCGACAGCTTCCATACAGGCTGCGCACATGCAGACAGCCAAAATGATGAGCATAACGTCGATCGGAGGGGCAGTAGGAAATACACCGAAGCATACGCCCAATACAACTAAGCCCAAACCGCCCCAAAAACCTAGAGCTAAGCTCCCGTGACGGACGCCCATGAAAATGGCTCCGAAGACGATAAGTAGTTCAATAAGAGTAATCATAAAAGCAGAAGGTACAGAGTCCTGAGACCTTCTTCCTCCTTGGATTGATAGTTGTTTTAGAAAGATGGTGCCCAAATATTCTCAAGACCTTAAATATTTGGTTCATATCCATTTTCTGAGAACCTCTGTCCGTTTGCACTTCTAATAATCCAAATTACATCGTGCCTATAAATTTGATTTATGGTTAGAGCAACGGGCGGATGATGCGCTCTTCAATGGAATGACACCACTCTAAAAGCGGGGATACGAGCAGCCAAGAAAATGAAGAGAGGTTTCTTTTTTAATTAAGTTCTACTTAATTTGTTTAGCGAGTTGAAAGAGTTCTGTATATTTAAAAAGTTCTTTTAAAAGCGGTTTAATTTCAGATTGAAGAACCGATTTGCATACCGACTCAATGGTATTAACTTCTGAGATAAAAAAATTCTCTTTACTCATCAAATAAAGGTGCCGGTCAAAACTTCCTTTAGGAAGCGGAAGTAAAGACACGCTAAGTTTGTCCTTTCGCGAAGCTAAGAGTGTTGAAGGGCGCGTTATCGCCCACCCTATTCCTGATTCAATCAATGAAATCATTATTTCATCAGAATCAATTTGATAGGGAGAAAAAAAATGAAGCCTGGAACTGCTTAAGAACCTCTCATTCAGTCTTTTTGCCTCACTCGATTCTGATGAAGAAAGAAGAGGCAGCTCTAGCTTTTGAAGGTCTTGCCAACTCCATTGTTTTTCAATTTCTCCAAATTTCGGAGGAAGGACAATTAAGGAAGGTTCCGTGAAGATCTTTCTACGGTAGAGCCCGCTTATTTCATCAAAGGAACCGCTGACCAAAATTACATCCAACTCGTTTGATATGAGCTTCTTGATAAGAATTCCTGAATTTGCGGTGATCTGTGAAAACTTAGAAAGACTGTCTCCAAAATGATTAATAAGAGCAGGGACGATGAAGCGGCATACACTGTCAACACAGCCAAAACGCAATGTAGGACGCAGATCTTTCTGAAGCCGCAGTTTCTTAATTTTTTCATCGATTGCTGCAGACATTACTAATAATTCTTCTCTCAGAAGTAGAGCTTCTGGCGTAGGAACAATCGGACGTTTAGTTCTGTCAAATAAAGGAAAGCCAAGTTCTGACTCAATACCTTTAATCGTTTTGGATAGAGCGGATTGTGAAATACCCACAGTCTCGGCTACATTGGAGAAACTTTGTGCCTCACAAAGAAGAAGAAAAGCACGCCAGCTCGGCTTCAAGGCTCCGGTTTCTTGTAGCTTCATGAAAATCTGCTCCCCATTTCTTCCAATGAGAAACTAGTGTACTAGACATCGGGAATTGTTGAAGAGCTCTGTATTTGCGAGATTTCTTGAGCCTTTGGATTAGAAGGTTTCTTCGGCTCTTTGGCAAAAAATACCAGAACAATGATAGATAAAAGGACGGAGGCAATTCCAAGTAGGGTTGTAAGCGAAGTTTCCTCCTTAAGAAGGAAGATGCCCCAGCAGACGGCACCTAAAGGCTCGGCCAAACAAAGAGTGGATGCGACGGCAGGACTTACAAGTCTGGCGCCTGAGGTTAAGAATGCAAATGCCATTCCTCCTGTAAATATACCGAGTCCAAGACAAACGAATATTCCGTTTAAAGAAGAGTAGGTCCAGGAAATAGGAAAGATAAAGAGGACGGGAGAGAGTGCTACGGCAATGATGGCAAGAATCAGCATAACTGCAGCATCGCTATCCAGCTTATCTCCGAGTTTTGAGCTGAAATTGATGTAGGCAGCATACGTCAACCCGTCGGTGAGGAGTATCAGGATAAAGAATAGTCTGGACTGATTTAGGTCGCCCCCATTGATAAGCGCGACTCCCGCTATGGCTAAAAAGGTAGCAGCGTACCAAGCCTTGGGGGGGGGAAATCTTGAAAAAAATTCTGGAAATAATGGCAGCAAATATCGGAGCAGAACCAATAGAGATCACAGCACCGGCAGCTACGCCGATATTGGCCATTCCCGTGAAGAAGCAAAGCTGACCTATCAGAAGGAAAATTGCACAGATGAAAAGTGATTTCCAAGGCAGGTCTTTGTAGCTATGGGGAAGCTTTTTAAAAGCTCGGCACCAGAAATAAAGGAATAAGGATCCGATGATCATTCGCATCTCCGTGATGATGAATGGATTGGACCCTTCCGGGGCAAGAGCTTGTAGAGTCCCGCTGATGCTGAAACAAAGCGCACTTAGCAGAACAAGGAGAACGCCTTTGATATAAGAACCACTGATATTCATTGTGACCTCTGAAAACTTAAGCCTTTTTGTTAATTTCCACGCCGCTAATGCATAGGTTGGTAAAGCAATCAATGGAACGCCTTAATAGTTCAACGCTTTGAAGGTAAGCCTTTAGAGAGAGAGAGGAGGTAGAAGCTGTCTCTAGCCATCCTGATTTGAGAGACATGCTGATGCCGGCGTGATCTGCATCCACTTGATCACATGTTCCGTAAATCATTTCTGCAATAACCGGATTCAGCTTTCCCGGCATGATGGAAGAACCGGGGGCAACTGCCGGAAGTGTTATTTCACTCAAGCCGCCTCTAGGACCGGAAGCTCGAATTCTGAGGTCGTTTGCAATTCTCCAAACCTGCGTGGAGAGGCCTTGCAGCAGAGCGTGCGAGTTAAGCAGCTTGACTCCGAAGTTCAAGAAATCTAAATGTCCCTGCAGATTGTCTAGTTTCATCCCAAACTGTTTTTCCAGCTCTTGTCCTAGGGCGTTCTGAAATCCCGGTATGTCTGTCGGAGCCTCTTCTAAACCTGGTCTGAAGGAGGTTAAATAATTGATATTCCAGCGGCTAAGTGAGCAGCCAATAAGTTCGGCTTGTTCGGAAATACCTTGCTCGAATATCTCGAATACGCTGGAGAAATTAATTTCATCTGCATCCCTCAAGTGGTCTCTTGCATATGTGTATTCTTTGGAAAAGGCTTTGGCTTTTTGCAAAAGCGTCTTTTTTAGATTGGTTGTTGAGTCAAGCAAAAGCCGAAGTTCTCGAAGAATGACATACTCTTTGGCAGTTAAGAAAAGCGCGTAGGGTGAATATCCCGCGGTTAAGGCCTCTCTGGCCTCAAGCTGTAAATTTCCAGGAATTTTTGATATGACGTCTTCAAGAATTTCCTTTGTCAAAGATAGATCTGAATTTCCTAAGATCTTCCAATCAAATGGAGCCTGCATAGCCCTCCGAATAGCTTCTTCAATTGCTCGAGAGGTGTCTTCAGAAACGAGTCCGATTTTGGATTTTGCGGTTACAATTACCTGAAGGATGGAGAGTATGGCACGAGGATATTCAGGGTAAGCGGACCATGTAATTGAGCTGGTAAGGTTTTTCATTTAGTGCCTCAACTTACTTAATGTTTCTCAAGGAACCGTATTTGGCAAACATCTGAACTAATGCCTCTCTGTCGATTAGTTTTTGGATATCGAATAGATCGTTTGCTTGCTCTTGAGTCAGAAGATTTTCTTCCAAAGCAGCCTCTCGACAAGAGATGCCTTCATTCCAAGCACGATGAGCAATTCTGGTACCGACCTGATATCCGAACAATGCACTGACCATCGTGGCCAAAGATGTTGACATTTCTGCATTCGTATTTACTTTTTCTTCATTTACCGTGATGCCGGAAATACAATCTTCTGCGAAGATTTTGAAGCCCTCCGTAATGTTGTCCAATGTTTCCATTAGACCCATGAAGCTTGGACTGTCTGTGATGGCTTCATCACTGTCATTTTCATTGACTGTTAAAGTAGCAGCCTGATCGGTAATAATGGACTGCTGCATAATTTCGAACATGAGCTGAGGCACCGAGGAATAATCCTCGTCTGCTTTTTGGGGAAGATTGATTTCTCCGAAACCGTGTTTCGGGCCTGATGAAAGGATACAGAGATCTTTAGAAATTCTTCCTGCCGCACAGCAAAGAGCTTTCAACAGACCTGCGAGGACAAGTGAATGGTCACAGTTTTGCATACCGTCAAAAGCCGCACTGTCCTGAATGACTTCCTCGTCCCATGAAGGCCACTGAACTTTCCAACCTAATACCTGGGAGAGGTTGTCCATAATATGTTCGGAATAGCCGGGCATTTGGCCCATTCCTGTACCGAGGACTGTTGCGCCTAAAACTACACTCGTGTACTCATCGCGATAGTCAGCAAGTCTGTTCTTCAAGCGATGAATCATGTGCTGCCAACCGCCAAAAACTTGACCGAAAGTATTGGGTACGGCATCTTGTAAACAGGTCCGACCGAGCCTTACGATGTTTTTGAATTCTTTAGCTTTGTGACCTAACGCGTCTTCCAACAGCTGGACGGATTCTAGGGCCTCGCCAATCTGTCTGTATAGAACAATGGACTGTACGGTCGGATAGACATCGTTGGAGGACTGACACATATTCACATGAGTGTTGGGATGGACTTCTTCATAGCCCTTGTGGCCAGTCAATATTTCATTGGCTCTATTAGCAATGATTTCATTGACATTCATGTTGGCCCCTGTTCCGTGTGAGCGCCAAACATTGATTGGAAACTGATCTTGGAATTTACCGGCAATAATTTCATCACAAGCTTGAACGATGACTTCCGCCTTAGCTTTCTCTAAGGCACCAATTTGTTGATTAGTTATTGCACAAGCTTTCTTTATCTCTGCAAGGGCTCTCTGGATTCGTGGAAGTTCGCAGAAAGTGTGATTGGTGACGTTGTGATTGGCTGCGCATCTGACAGTTTGAATGCCGTAATAAGCGTTGTCAGGAACCTCAAGCGTTCCTAAAGAATCTTTCTCTAATCGCATGACGTTGAACCTAAGATAGTTTGTTTTCTAAACTTTAAACTTAAGTACGAAAGGTTTTCTTTTTAGAATTAAAAAGACTACTAACTATAACTATACTTCATAATAAAAACAGACTACAAAGAGTCTAAACATATAGTTCATTTTTGAGAGGCCGAGGAAGTGCTGCTACCTCGGTTAAAGAACCAAAGGTCATGGATATACCTTAGGCACATTTGTAAGCCAAAAGATTAAACTGAAAAGACTTTCCCAAAAATTTCCTCATCGGAGAAGAGAATGAGTTTTTTATCTGATATGACTGAGAGCATGTTTTTCCGAGGAACATCGCTCCCTTATTGGAGCGCTCAGCATTACGGTTTAACAGCTGAGTATGGTGAGGCATCCATTTCAGATAAAGAGTCGGTTTGCTATCAAGTTCTCCAGCCAAGGTTATCTAAAGGGCAGTCTTGCAGAGGTTTTGTTCTCTTTTTCCATTCGGGGCAATTCAACATGTCCTACAACTTGCAGCAAGTCGCTTATTTGGCATTGGAAGGATATGCAGTAGGTCTCTTTGATTATCGCGGTATCGGCCATAGTCAAGGTTCAACGACTCTTGCCGGTATTGCCACAGACGGGGAAACTGCTTGGAAAGCCATAAATGAGGTTCCGGGAAATCTAGAAAAATACTGCATGAATCGTTTGGCTGTTCTGGGCCAAGGCGTAGGCGCAGATGCCGCCCTTCGTTTTGCTGCCGCTCATCCAAGCGAAGTGAAAGCGTTGGTTGTTGAGTCTATCTATGCGACCAGAAAAGGTTGGCTCAAAGAGAGGTACGGGCCCGTTGTTGGGGATGTGATTTCTAAATTACTTAAATCCGACGCATTGGAGCCGATGGAAGTACTTCCAACGATTCAATGTCCGTTAGTGGTTGTTAAACCTCAGAAAGATGACTTCGTTAGAAAAACGGAGCAGGCGCTGCTATCGGCAGTGCTGCCTGAACAAGCTGAAGTTTGGGACGTCCCGGGAAAGAGTTACCTTGGAGTTTTTTCAGACAATAATTCACCTTTCCGAGGCAGACTAGCAGAGTTCTTAAAACAGTCCTTCAAGTAGCCAAAGCATAAAAATTATTTATTGAACTTCCTTAAATTTTTAAATAAGGGACACCTAAGCAGCTGAACAATAGTACAGTGGTATCTCCTTCGGAGAATATAAAAAATGCTGTTAGGTGTTGGATTTGGCCTCCTTGCTTGTGCTCTGTGGGGCCTTACTTACTTGCTCCCGATTGTCCTTCCGGGCTATGACACTTTATATATTTCCATTGCAAGAGCCATAGTAATGGGGTTGACTGCGTTGCTCGGACTTTGGATCCAAAAGACGTACCTTTCTAAGATCAGTTTCAAAGATTGGAAGTTCGCTTTTGTGCTGACAATGATTGGCAACCTTATTCAGCCGTGGTTCCTGTTTACAGCGATTCAGTATGCAGGTGTACCTCTTGCAGCAACTTTCTTTGGCTTAATCCCTGTGCTGGTCGCTATTATTGCTAACGAAAGAGACCGGAAAAAAGGCAAACGTTACCTGCCTAATTCTCAGCTGGTTTTCCCGCTCGGCTTGATTCTTCTCGGATTGGCCTTTTCTAACTATAACGGCCTAGTCGAGTCCTTTTCTTCAGGAAATAGCGCGGTGAATTTCGCTATCGGAACCGCTTTTGCAATTGCATCCACGGTTGCTTGGACTTGGTACCCTATCAAAAATGCGGATTGGCTGTTAGAACATCCGAAAGTTAGTCCGGTGTTTTTCACAAGCATGCAGTGCAGTCTTCTGCTTCCTTTCGGGCTGGTTTTATATGTACTGGTATGGTATCTGAAGGGCGATATGCCCCAGTTCTTAGGCCCTCAGCCGGTCGACTTCGTAGGATGGAGTCTTTTTGCCGGTGTCATGTGTTCTTTTGTAGCAACGGCACTCTGGAATGCTATGAGCCAAAGAGTTCCGACAGCTCTCGTTGGTCAGATGCTGGTTTTCGAAACTATTTTTTCTGTGGTATGGGCCCATGTCTATGAGTGGAAGCTTCCTCCGGTCTCTCTTGTGGTTGGAATGGCCTGCCTTGTCGGCGGAGTTGTTTACGCATTAAAACTTTTCAGTGCTCTGGAAGAGAAAGATAAAAACGAGATTGTCCACGAATTGCCAACGGAAATTTAGAAGAAAAATTGGATGGAGAAGTTGGTCTTAAAACTTCTCTCATCCAAGGAAGGAAGAAATTACTGTTGAGCTTTGGTTTCTTTGACGATAGTCATGGCAGTGGCAATCATTGAGCCCATGTCGGCAAAGTTAGCAGGCAGAAGCATGGTATTGTTGGTTTTAGCGACATTTCCAAAGGCTTCTACGTATTTTTCCGCTACTTGAAGGTTAACGGCAGCTATGCCGCTTGGCTGGGCAATTGAGTCGGCTACTACACGGATGGCTTCAGCTTGTGCTTTGGCAACTGCTTCGATGGCTCTGGCCTCTCCTTCCGCTTTATTAATTGCAGCTTGCATTTCACCTTCCGATTGTGCGATTAAAGCGGCACGATTGCCTTCCGCAATATTGATTTCCTTTTGTTTTTGGCCTTCTGATGCCGCTACGACCGCACGTTTTTCCCTTTCAGCGGTAATCTGAAGCTGCATGGCTCTAAGAATTTCTTTTGGCGGTGTTAGGTCTTTGATTTCATATCTTAAGACTTTAACGCCCCACGTTTGAGCTGCTTCATCTACTGCCTGTACGACTCGCGCGTTAATTTCATCACGTTCTTCAAATGTCTTATCCAAAGACATGGTTCCAATAACACTTCTTAAAGAAGTTTGAGCTAGCTGGGTAATCGCCATCACATAGTCTGATGTTCCATAGCTGGCCAGCTCAGGGTTTGTGACTTGAAAATAGAGCACTCCATCGACTTGAAGTTGAGTGTTGTCTTTGGTAATGCAGATTTGGCTCGAGGTATCTAAAGGAATTTCTTTAAGGGAGTGACGGTAAGCGATTTTGTCAATTAAAGGGATGATGAAATTCAGACCCGGTTGCAAAACGGCATTAAATTTTCCAAAGCGTTCTACGACCCAAGCATCTTGTTGGGGAACTACCTTCACGGATTTGTAGATAAAAATGACGGCAAAGATAATTAAAACCGGAATGAGAGCCCCCCACTCCAATAACACAACATTTTCTGCTTCCATTCAAGTTCTCCTTATTTGTTATTGATAAATTTGATGATTAGTGTGTTTCCGGTCATGCCGATTATTTCCCATACGCCCGGAGTTGGAAGGTTCCCTTTGAGAGGGACGGCTTCCCAGTGAGACCCTCGGTAAAAGACTTTTGTTCTGCCGTACTTATCCCAATAATGGACTTCTACAAGCTGTCCTTCATTAATATTCTGAAGCTTTTCGGAATTGATTGTCTGCTTTAATGAGCTCTTCCTCCGGAGGCTGTAGAAAAGTACACCGATGACTGAAAATAGAACAAATCCCCAAGCTTGAGCTGTGAAAGAGTCGGTAAAAAGAGAAACCAGAAAAGCCAAAGCGGCGGCGATGCCGAGGATAAGAAGATAAGCTGTTCCGAGAAGCAAATCAGCGCATGCCAAGGATATGGCACAGATGAGCCAAAGATAAGTTAAGTTCATGCTTGTTCCTTAGGATTATCGTTTTTTCTAGTTGTTCTTTCCATGATAATGGAATGGTCCTCTTTGTCTAGAGAAGACTTTTCCTAGGAGAGCTCCTAAAAAAGAAAAGAGCGGCTTTCAACCGCTCTGTGCTTTTGTTAAGAAGAAAAGTTATTCAGCTTTTTTGTTTTTCAACAAACCTTTCTTTTCTCTTTCTTTCATGATGAAGCCCATGAAAGCCAGCATTGTCATAGCTCCCAGTCTTGGAGTGATGCCTGTCGGATCGTATTGAGGAGCAACTTCAACTAAGTCAAAGCCGATGACGTTGCCTTTTTTAGCGATGCCTTCGAGGACATCGGTGACAAAGTTGTAGTTCAAGCCTCCTGGAGAAGGAGAGCCAACACCAGGGGCGGTGCTCATGTCGTATCCGTCAATGTCAATGGTCACAAAATAATTCTTGGCTTCCGGAATCATCTTGATGACTTCCTGTGCTCCGAGTTCTAATGCTTTACGAGAAGGAATAACAACAGAACCATAAGCATAAGCGGCTTGAAAGTCTTCTCGGGTATTGCTGCCTAGACCTCTCATGCCGATTTGGCACATCTTTGTGAAATGTGGCATCTCGGAAATCATTCTCATTGGACTTCCGTTCGTCCAAGTTCTTTTTCCGAAGTCCAAGTGCGCATCAAATTGCACGATGCAAATGTCATCGTACATGTCCATTGCCATGGCTTGAGGGATGGTAACAGAGTGGTCTCCGCCCATCATGACAGGAATTGCACCTTTAGAAACGATCTTCCTGACAGCTTCTGTGACGTTTTCAAAGCTCTTGTGGAAATCCATCGGATCCATATCAACGTCTCCGGCGTCAACTACTTTGACCGGTGCTTCTAAATATTGCTCCATTCTTTCCGGATCCCAGAAGCCTGCGGGACCACGGCCGTAATGACAAGATACTTCACGGATTCTTCTTGGCCCGAACTTAGCACCGCTCAGGTAAGGAGCACCCATGTCGTAAGGAATTCCCATGACAACCATGTCGGCGTCGTCGATTTGGTCAAGATCTGTACAGATGGGATATTTAGCAAAGCTGGCAATGCCAGTAATAGGAAGATTGTGAATTACTTTCGGCATTCTTAGTTCCTTGAAAAATGAGGATTATGAAAAAAGTTTAGTTATTTATAATGAATTTGTGAATTAGAAGTGATTAATTTAATTAATAGTATTAGCGTTTACTTATGATGGCTATGGAAAACGATTCGCTCTTAGAGGATTCTCTTTTAACAAGGAATGCTGCAATTTTTCTTGAAGCGGCAAGCTCTCGCTCTTTTTCTTCCACTGCACAGCGTCTTCATGTCTCTCAGTCGTCAATTTCTCAGTCGATTAAAAGCTTTGAAACGAAACTGGGCTTCAGACTTTTTGAAAGAGACGCTCGTCCGTTACGACTGACGCATGAAGGAAGGCTATTACTTGCTGGTTTAGAAAAAGGTACACAAGAGTTAGGTGCCCTTTTACATCAGCTAAAAAACAAAGGTCAGACAAAACCTTTTTTGAAACTTGGAATGTTGGAATCTGTAGGTTCTTTCATAGGTGCGGATGTGGCCAAGGGGTTGTCTCAGGACATCAATGAGTTGGAAATCAAAACCGGTCCCTCGGATCGTCTTTTCTTCGCCCTCCTTAACCGTGAGATAGAACTCGGGGTTCTTTCCTCTCCAGTACTTTCTGACGATTCTCTTGCCTGGGATTTTTTATTTGAAGAGCCATGGGTACTTATTTTCCCTAGAGGCTTTGAAGTTCCTTCTCCTCTAACTTGGCAAGTGTTAAGCAAACTGGAACTCCCGTTCGTTCAGTATGGGAAAAATACTGCAAACAACAGAATAATCTCAACGTTTTTTGATCGTCTCTCTCTTCGGTTCTCCACGCGCTATAAAGTGGAGGATACCAATATGATCTTGAAATTCGTAAAGGCCGGTTTGGGTTGGGGACTCGTTCAGCCCTATGCTGTTTCGTCATTGGTTGGTTTGGAAGAGGTAACCATAGTAAAAGCACCCTCTCCGATATCACGGAGGAAAGTCTTTTTAGTCTCTAGAAATAGCTTTGACAAAGAATTGTTGGGGACCGTGAAGAACCTTCTTATCTATCTTATGCAAGAGAAGATTAAAGCCGAACTTTGTCCGATAATTCCTTGGATTTCAAGCGAGTATTTATTTGCAGAGTGAGACAAAGAAAAAAAGAGCCTCAGGCTTCAGAACCGAGGCTTGAGCTTTTTTATGGATTTCAAAAAGCTGGTATAAAAAACAGGAAGAAAGGAGTTTTCCTAAAAATTAAATAGCGTGCTTTTCTTTCTTGAAGGCGTCAACGACGGGTGCCATTGCATGAGGATTTGTCATCAGCATTGGATCAACCAACTTCTGCGCTTCTTCTTCAGTCATCAGACCCATTTCAATAACGGCTTCCTTAACTGTCTTATTGTTAGCTTCACAATAGTGAGCAACTTTTACGCCCATCGGATAGCCCAAAGCCGTAGCAACAACGGTTGATAGGGCGATAGAAGAGTTAGCTTCTTGGGCGCATCTTGCAGCGTTGGCTTTAATACCGTCTACACAATGAACACGCAAGATTTCAATTTCAGAGTTGACTAATTGGAAGCTTTCGAATAAGCATTTGTAGAATGTCGCATCCCAAACATTAAGGTCAAGTTCGCCTTCATCGTAAGCCATCGCTATAGCAACATCATTGCCGACAACCTGGTGAGAAATCTGAATAACCATTTCCGGAACTGTCGGATTGATCTTACCCGGCATAATGGAAGATCCAGGAGAAAGGGCCGGTAGTTGGATTTCCATGAAACCGGATCTTGGCCCAGAGCTCATAAGACGTAAGTCTTTGCAGATCTTAGACAAGGTCATGGCAACTTCTTTGACAGCACCGGACATTTCTACGATAAAGTCAGGATTTTGGAATCCGTCGAAGAGATCTTCCATCGGAGAAACTTTTTCACCGTATTGTTTGGTTAGCTCTTCATAGATAGCTTCTTTGTAGCCTGGTGCAGCGCTGAATCCTGTCCCAACAGCACTTCCGCCCATAACGATTTCGAAGCAACCAGGACGGAGATGTTGGAGTTTTCTAACCAAGCGTTCTGTAACGGATGCAAATCCGCCGAATTCTTGACCGAGGGTTAGAGGAAGCGCGTCTTGCCAGCATGTGCGGCCGACTTTAACGATATCTTTGAATTCTTCCTGTTTGTTTCTGAAGGATGTTGCAAGCTTGGTCAGTTCGCAGATCATTTTGTCTACACGGCCGATCATTCCAAGGTGTGTGGCAGAAGGAATGGTGTCATTTGTGGACTGTCCCATGTTCACATGCGTATTCGGGTGAACCTTGGATGTGCCTTTTTCGCCTGTAAGGATTTCGTTTGCACGGTTGCCGACAACTTCATTAACGTTCATGTTAACGCAGGTATAGCCGCCGCCTTGCCACATATCAAGGGGGAATTGATCGTTATACTTTCCTGTTAAAACTTCGTCACAGGCCTGGGCGATTGCGTCTGCAACTTCTTGAGACATTGCACCAATACGGCCGTTTGCTTTGGCTGCAGCTTTCTTGATCTGAGCTAACGCATAATGCATGTCGGGATAGAAAATGACAGGGAGGCCTGCACAGCCGGAAACTTTTTCCATGCGGTGCGTCTGGATGCCGTAGTAGTCGCTATCGGGGATCTGCATTTCACCGAGGCAATCTCTTTCAGTTCTGAAATTCGTCATTTATTTTCTCCATTGGATTCGAGAGAGTAAGCATAAAAATCTTTCTTGAATATGATTCTGTCAGAACTCTTCTTACCGGTCGATTAAAATGAGAAATACAATAAAGAAGATTCAGTTTTTCTTAACTTGGCTCCGCTTATGACTGAAAAAAAATGGATTGAAACTGATTTGTTAAGAGTCTTTTTAATAGTTTCAGAAGTCCGGTACTTGAAAGAAGCAGCCCATCGGTTGAATCAGACACCTTCGGCTATCAGCCAGAGCATTAAAGCCTTAGAAGAACATTTAAAAGTTAAATTATTTGAACGAGATTCTCGTCCGATGACTCTTACCGCGCCAGGGCGTCGCCTTTATTCTCAAGGCCAGGAGCTGATGCGGCTTTCGGAATCTTTGTACGATGAAATCCAAGATGAAGGCAAAAACTTAAGTTCTTTACGCCTCGGCCTAAGTGAATCTGCAGCCGGATCCTACGGACCATGGCTGATTAGCGATTTAAAAGGTAAAACTCATGAGCTGGAAGTTCAGTCCGGCTTAACTTATCCAATGAGCAGAGCCCTTCAAGCAGACAAAATCGATATCCTTCTTTCCCCTGAGGGACTTTTCGAAAACAATAGTTTCGAGAGGCTGGATTTGTTGGAAGAGGACTTTTTAGTCATCGTAAAGAAAGGAAGAGGAAAATTTTCAACGCTAAATGAGTTCCAACAGTTTGCTCTTACTCATCCTTTGATTGAATACAACAAACAAAGTTCCGACAGAATTCAAGTCGACAGAATTCTCCGCTCAATCGGGATGCATGCAAAAGTCCAGACCGCTGTCTCCACAAGTTATCTTTTAGTGGGTTTGGTGGCGGAGCTTGATGGATGGTCTATTGTTACACCCACAAATTTATGGACTTCCAGTAACTTCGTTCAAGATGTGGACTTTTTCACCATACCTGGGCGTCAGATGAGAAGGCAGTCCTGGATTATAGGAAAGAGCGGGGCGAGCAATCGGATGAGAACTGTGGTTCATGCAGCGGCAAAGAAGGCTATTCAGGATAACCTCATGCCAAAGATGGACAAAATTGTTCCGGGTCTATCATCGTTTATCCATCTTCTGTCTCATTGATTAAGTGTGCTTGATCGTTGCCGGCTCAACTGGCGCAATCATCGTTAAGATGGATGTGCTTTAACAATTCCGGCCACTCTTTAGCAATTTGCGGGAAGATTTCTTTTTTAAAGAGTTCTATGGATACCTTTCTGATTCTTTCTGCGATTGACGCATACCCATTTGACTGATAAAGAACAAAGTAACGACGGGTGGCTTCTACATTGAATTTAAAAAAGCTGACTTTGTTAGAAAATTCTTTTCCCATCCATATACTCAATGGCGGCAAAATGCACCATCCTCTTCTGTTGGAAATGAGGGACATCATGGCTTTGTTTGTATCAACTTCGATGCGCTGCACATCTTTAAAATGAAGTCCCCGATAAATTCTTTCGGACTGAACAAAATCGAAAGTTTCTTTGCCAAACCGCAGGTAAGGAAGATGTGACAGTTTTTCGTAAATTTCTTTGTAACAAGGACTTGGGCACGCCAGTATGTCTTTAGGGACCACAAAGAGAAATTCTTCAGTCAATAGAGGGAGAGCTTGAACGTTTTCTACTCCAATCATTGAATCGGAGGCCAATGCAATATCAATCTGGTTGCAGGAAAGCATCTGTGAAATGGTAGGGGTGCTTCCGGTTTTAACGCTTAGATTCTTGGTGAATTCTAAGGCAGCATTCATAAGACTTGGGCTCAGGGCAAAGCTCATGCAGTCTGAGCATCCCATTCTCAAATCAACCTTATGGCAGACAAGGGAGCTTTTAATGGATGGGGTGAGGCAATCAAATTGTTCTAAAAGATATGAGCCTCGATTCCACAGCATTCGTCCCGCTGTGGTTAGTTGAATAGGGCGGGTATTCCTATCAAAAACACTGGTACCAAGTATGGTTTCAATTTTTTTGATAGAGGCAGAGACCGCAGGTTGAGAGACACCGAGCGTCTGTGCGGCTCGACTCATGTTGCAGTCTTTTGCGGTCTCGAGAAATATTCTTAGACAGCCAATATCCAGCCCCGAATCTACAGTCATTTGTTCACTCCTAATTGGGCTATTACTTACCCCCATTTCCACGGGATAGTAAATACTGAAAGACTTTATCTAAGTTTTATCATTATTTGGGGTAATGATTGGTCTAACTGCGGGTAAAACCTAGTAGCACTTGCCTATGAGAGAGGAATTTCAACATCTGGATCTAGTGATTCTAAAGCTCGGAATTATGTCCGAGCGAAATATAAGTTTTCTGTTTTTGTTGAAAGCTTATTGAAAAATTTCTTCCGGACTGAGAATTTCTCCGACGTGGGAAAAGTCATAGCCCTGCAGCTGCTTCGAGTATGGCTCCCAATCAATGCCTTTTAAGAAGGATAAGAAATCTGTTCCTTTTTGAGAGGCTAAGAACTCTTTTTTGCAGGCAAGGTAATAGATTTCCTTTGCTAACGGAATGAAATCCAAGTGGAACTCTTCTGCGACATTGGCAGTACAGATTCCGGCATCAGCTCTGCTCGAAGCAATGGCAACTGCCGACATGGACGTCGATGCCGAGTAATTATCATATCCGCAGATATCAGAGGAGGGAAGGCCTGAGGCTTGTAAGAGCTTGTCAAAGAGAAGGCGCGTGCCGGTTCCTTCCTTGCGGTTGATAAATTTAGCTTTTTTGAAGGCAATATCCATGATGGAATATATTTTTTTTGGATTGCCTTTTGGTACGGCGAGGCCTTGGAGGCGCGTAGCAAACGTAATTACGGCCATGCTCTCAGGGTCCAGATAAGGCGAAAAGATTTTGCATGCTTGGCTGTCCTTTCCGGAGGAAAGGGGAAAGTTAAAACCGGCAATATCGCACTCATGATTATTCAAGCTTTTCAGCCCCTCAAGACTGGAACTGAAATTAACTTCCAGGTCTTCTCCTTTGTCAACGGCGATCTGGCGGAGAATGTCTATTGCCATATCCGGACAGCCGGAAATCTGGATTGGATTCCAGGTTTCCTTGATGGCTCTGGAGAATGTTTGCGCTATCCCTGCCTTCAAATCTAAAAGCTGTTTGTGATATTTGGCTTGAACCTCTTTATTCGCCCATAGAAGTCTTTCTGCAAAAGGCGTTAATTCTCCGTTCTTTCCTCTTCCACTGACCAAGAGATCAGCTCCAAGCTCTTTCTCCCATTCTTTGACTTCATTCCAGAGATGACGATATGAGTAGCCTAATTCTTTAGAAGCTGCGGTTAATGAGCCCGTGCGCTTAACAGCGTCAAGTAAGTCTAAAAGAGGATTGCTTAAAACTAATTTTGAATTTGGTTCTTTCTTAAACAAGGAGAAATTAAGTCTTACTTTGATAGGAGTCATTTGCAGAAACCTCACAGGAGAGAAATGTATTTTACTTCATAACTTTGGAATCAGATGTTTAATAACAGGATTTTGTTAGGGAAATTTTTTAATAAATTCATTTTGTATGAACAAAATATTCCTGTGTAATAATGGTAAATATGTACTTTACTTCATAATAAGTTTTAATTTATTATTACATCGTTCATAACTAAGGAGAACATTATGGAAGAAAAAAACGTTTTTATTACACGTCGTACTATCCTCAAAGGTTCTGTAGCTTCTCTTGCAACATCCGCTCTGGCAGGAGTAGGTACTGTCGCGGCAGCTCAAGAAAAGACTTCTCAGATCCGTCCACTGACCGGAAAGATGACTTATGAAGAAGTTCGTAATCGTGCACGTGAAATGATGATCCCGCGTTGCTATGTCTGTCCAGAATGCAACGGCAGAGGACCTTGCGTAGGCCAAGTACCGGGTTTCGGAGGTATGGGAGCTTCCCGCGGATTCCAAGCTAACTACGATTCTTTGGCCGCTGTTCAATTGAATTCACGTGTTGTACACGGTGTTCATGTTCCAGATACCTCCATTGACTTTTTCGGAACCAAAATTTCCATGCCGGTTATCGCAGCTCCGACAGGAGGCACAACCTATAACATGGGCGGAAAGTTAACTGAAGCGGAATTTGTGAATGCTATTTGTGGCGGATGCAACCAAGCCGGTACATTGGGTGCTGTTGCCGATGGAATCGGTGACCCGCTGGATGTCTACGAAAAACGTCTCCAAACTTTGAAAGAACACGGCTACAAAGCCATTGTTGGATTAAAGCCAAGACTGCAGAAAGATATCATCGAAAGAATGAGATTGGCTGAACAGGCCGGAATTATTGCTTTGACTATTGATTTGGACAGCGCAGGCCGTGCAGCTCGTGCAACAAAAGGTCAGACCGTTGAACCAAAGACATTTGAACAACTTAAAGAACTTGTTAAAGCTTCCAAGCTTCCGTTGCTCTTCAAGGGCATTATGACTCCGGATGAAGCAGAGTTGTGTGTCAAAGCTGGTGCAGCCGGTATCGTGGTTTCCAATCACGGCGGCAGAACACTCGCTGATACCCCGGGAACAGCAGCAGTCCTTCCGAAGATCGCAGATGTAGTCAACGGCCGCTGCTTCATTATGGTTGACGGAACGCTTGCTCGCGGTACCGATGTTGAAAAATATCTTGGTTTGGGTGCCCAATGCACTTTAGCAGGTCGTCATTTTGTTAGAGCCGCTCATGGCGGATTGGCCGACGGCGTAGCTCTGTTCGCTAACAAGATCAAGAATGAATTGGCAGTTGCTATGGTATTGACCGGGGCACAAACCGTCAAAGACATTAACCGCAATATGGTTGTCATTCCGGATTAGGAGTGCGGCATGAATTTTTTTAAATTAGGTGCCTGTCTTTCCTCTTTGGCTTTTGCTGTATGTGCGTTTGCTGCACCTGTTGCACAGAATCACCAGCTCAAAGGCCTGAGTTGTGAAGGATGTCATTCTCAAATGCCATTCGCCGATTACAACAAATGCATCGGATGCCATGGAGGAAAAGAAAGGCTTAGTACTTCAAATCCTCAGCATTCCGCATTGAAAACCGCAGATGTTCCATGTTCTGTTTGCCATAAAGGACATCAAGAGCGTTAACTAAAAATCTGCTGTCTTTGGAACAAGGCAGCAGACAAATAAAAAAGCCTTCGAGAGTTCATCGGGCTCTCGAAGGATGGAGGACTTATGTAAATAAGTCAAAACTTCAGGGAGGGAAATTTTTTACAGTTTTCCTTTTTGCTTCTTCCACTTAGCGATGGCTTCAGACATCCGGGCTGGGTCTACCAAGAGTGCCGGATCCAAGAGCAGATCTGCTTCTTCTTTGGTCATAATGCCCATTTCCAACACAGCGTCTGCGACGGCAAGGTTGTGCTCTTGAGCATAGTGAGAAACTTTAACGCCTTCCGGATAGCCGAGAGTTGCAGCGACTACGGTAGAAAGAGCAATAGTCTCTCTTGCTTCCTTACTGCAGCGTTCACGATTTGCTTCAATACCGTTGATGCATTTTTCGATGAACAGCGGAATGACTTTAGTAAGAAGGTCGAAAGATTCGAATAAGTTCTTGTAAAGAGTCGGTGCCCAAACGCTGATTTCTAATTCGCCCTGCTCAAAAGCCATGCTGATGACTACATCATTGCCGCAGGTTTGCTGCGCAACTTGAGAGACCAGTTCCGGAAGAATCGGATTGATCTTGCCCGGCATAATAGAAGAACCCGGAGAAAGGGAGGGTAGGGTAATTTCGCCAAAGCCGGCACGAGGACCGGAGCTCATAATACGTAAGTCTTTGGCAATTTTAGAAATACCACATGCCGCTTGTTTAACCGCAGCAGAGACCTTCACGCAGAAGTCATCGTTTTGCATTCCGTCGAAGAGGTTCTTTGTACTTCTGACATTTTCGCCAAGCTGTGCGGAAAGATGTTTGTAGAATGCTTCTTGATATCCCGGAGCTGCTCCCATCCCTGTACCTACGGCAGTAGCACCAACAATCAATTCAAAACATTCATCTCTAAGACCGCGGATATTGGCGGCTTGTCGTCTGCAGAATTCAGCATAGCCCCCAAATTCTTGGCCGAGAGTAAGAGGAACTGCGTCTTGAAGACAAGTTCTTCCAACTTTAACGACATCAGCAAATTCATCTGCTTTACGCTGGAATGCGTCAGCAAGTTTGTCGAGTTCAGGAGCAAGTAAATCCAGAGCTGGATAAATACAAAGATGTTCGGCGGAGGTGACCACATCGTTTGTTGACTGACCCATGTTGACATGAGTATTTGGGTGAACTTTATCCTGGCCTTTATGACCTGTCAGGTGTTCATTTGCTAAATTTCCTACGACCTCGTTAATGTTCATGTTGACGCAGGTATAGCCGCCGCCTTGGAACATGTCGAGGGGGAATTGATCGTCATACTTGCCCGTGAGAACTTGGTCACAGGCCCATGCAATAGCCTGAGCAATTTCTGGAGAGAGAGCCCCGATTTCTGCATTGGCTAAGGCAGCAGCTTTCTTCATTTGAGTGAGAGCTCTGTGAAGATATGGATATTTGATGACTTTTTCTCCGAGGACTCCAGAAACTCCCATAACACGGGTAGTTTGAATGCCATAATACAAATCGTCAGGAATTTCCATTTCGCCGAGACAATCTCGCTCGATTCTTGTTGCCATTATTTTTTCCTTTGGGTTGATGTTTGATGAGGATTTTTGAGGTTGAATCCATGATGACATTGTGATACGAGGCAGATAGGAAAGCGACTAAAATAAACCAAGTTAAACGATAACTATTAAAAAAACTTATGGTCTGCCGTTAAGTTCTCTCTTGATAGGACTGCATATGCTCGACTCTCCCTTAGAGATATCCTCGATTAAAATTTTCCTTGAAGTTGCTGCCGATGGTAGTATGACCAGAGCTGCAGAAACTTTAGGCCTAACTCAACCTGCCATTTCCAGTGTTATTAAGAAAATGGAAATGAACCTTGGTGCCGAACTTTTTACACGTGAAACACGGCCTATGAGACTAACTAAGGCCGGACGTGCCTTATATAACCGCGGTCCCTGTCTAATCAAAGAAATTACTCGGTTGGCTGAAAATATATCACTTGCCGGAAGTTGCGGAGACTTAGATTTGAGGATGGGATGTTCCGATGGAATCGCGGCAAATCTAATACCGTATGTGTTCGAGGATCTAAGGAAGGCAACGGAGTCTTTGTTTATTACGTCCGGAACCTCTCCGTATGTTGCGGATTTGCTGAAAAAGAAGGCAATTGATATTGCTCTTTGCACGGATCCTCTGACAAAGGAAAAGAATATTTTGTCGGCTCCTTTGTTTTCGGAAGAATTTCTCTTAGTCGTTCCGAACAGGCCGGAGTTCAAAGGCGGTTCCATTGAGGCGGTCAAACCTCATTTAGAAAATTTGTCTTTCCTCGGATTTCCACCCGATACGATGGACTTTTTTCAAGTCGAACGTATCTATAGAACACTTGGGTTAAAAGAGACAAGAAAGATTTCTTTTGGGTCCAAGTCAGGAATGATGGACATTATCAGTCAAGGGAATGGTTGGTCTATTCAACCGGCTCTCGCGTTATGGAGCACTCGTTTATTTAAGAATAATCTCAAACTGATTCCGTTTATGACGAATAAGGCCACCAGGACATTTTTTATTAATTATTACGATGAGATATATTCTCCAATTGCAGAGCTTCTAGCAGGAGAAATAAAAAATGCGCTTACCGAGAAGCTCTTCCATTCATTTGAAAAAGAATTCCCCGAGTTGCTTGGCCATGTGTATGTAAGATAGGAAAATTCTTAAATAGTGACTTAACAAGCCTTCGACGAGAAATGCGGAGAAGGCTACGGTTCCCTGTCCTCCGACAACTATGTTTGTAAAGAACAGCCCGAATTCGCATGTAGCTACTGAGGGCGCGGAGCTGCCTGGAGTAGAAAATCTTTAAATGCTACAAGTTCTGGGTTTTCTTTAAGGACTTTCTCGGCTATAAAAACTTTTAGATGCCTTTTTGCCCAGTCATCTTTTAACTTAATCAAAGTAAGCTTTGAGCAGTCGGCCTTTTCTAAAGATTTTTTCAGAATAATTCCTATCCCAATTCCTGAGGACACTAGATCAATTAGTATTTCCGGGTTATCTACTTGAACCTTGATGTTTAGCCTTTTTCCGATCTTTTGAGCATTGTCTTGGACAAACCTTTGCATTGCGCTTCCGGTGGTTAATGCGACAAAGGGGAAGTGCAGCGTTTCATCAAAACAGACTTGTTTGTACTTCGAAAGGACATGGCCTAATGGGGCGATTACGACAAGCTCATCTTCTTTGTATGGAAAGGACATAACTCCTTTTTTCATCCCATCGTAGGCGCAGACGCCTATGTCCGCTTCTCCGGAAAGTACCGAGTCAACAACTCTTGGTGAAGGCTGCTGAACGAGTTCGAACTTAACGTAAGGATAAAACTGTAAAAAATTACCTATTTCTTTAGGAAGAAAGTCCAATGCTGCGCCGTAATTTGCATGGACTTTGATATAGCCTGCAGTTTTTCTCACATACGGCTTTATCGACGACTTGAGAGCATCTAATTCCCACATGATTTTCCGGGCGGATTCATAAACCAGATCTCCGGCTTCTGTCGTTTCGACACCTTTTGTCGACCTCTTTAACAGTACGGTCTGAAATGCGTCTTCTAATTTTTTGATTCTTGAAGAGGCGGACGGCGCTGACAAGCCAAAGTTTTCAGCCCCCTTAGTTAGGTTCCCTTGATTGGCAATTGTTAGAAAAAGAGAAAGGTCGTTTAAATCAAAATGAAGCATCACTATCTCGCATGGGTAGTTGTCTATCAATGGAATAGTCTAGCGTTAGGAATATCCTAACAAGGACTAAGTAAAAACAAAATAGATTTTTACTCTCTTATCTCAAATAATGAAGAAGTCTTTTCCCAGGAGATAATAATGAGTAAGTTCAAAATAAAAACTTTGGTACTTTCACTTCCGTTGCTTGCTGCCTTATCAACAGCCGCTTTTGCTGCTGGTTTTTCCGATGCTCAAACAAAAACATTTGCCGCATCACCAAAATCCGACTATCTCGCTGGTACTCATCAAAAAATGGGTCTCCAGTGCGTTTCTTGCCATCCGTCTGAAGTTACTGATGGAGAAAAAGAGATTAATCAGAAGTGCACATCTTGTCACGGTGATCTGGATGCATTAGCCACGAAAACACAATCGCAGAACCCGAATCCGCATAAGAGCCATTTAGGCAAAATTCAATGCACTGCATGCCATTCAGGTCACGAGCCCAGTGTTGCATACTGCACCAATTGTCATGATTTTCCGTCAATGAAAACAATGAAACAGGGAAAAGGTGCAAATCAACCGAACTTTAAAGAAGATCTTGCTAAATACGACAATGCCGCACCCACAAAAGTTGAAAAGACTCAATTATTGGTAGTTGGGTCCGGTGCAGCTGGTTTTGTAGCAGCTATGACTGCTCGGGATGCCGGAATAAAAGACATCATAATGATCGAAAAAATGGCGATTCCGGGCGGAAATAGTCAACTTGCGGCAGGCGGCATGAACGCTGCGGGAACCAAATTCCAGAAAGAAAAAGGCATTGAAGACAATCCTGAATTGATGTTTAAAGATACGATGAAAGGCGGTAAGAACGCCTCTAATCCGGACTTGGCAAAAATCCTAGCAGAACAAAGCAATGCGTCTATTGAATGGTTGGCACAAAAAGGCGCTGTTTTGAGTAACGTTGGGCGCGGAGGTGGATCTTCTGCTGCCAGAATGCACGGGCCTGCAGGTGGTGCCTTTGTCGGTCCTTACCTTTCGAAATTCTTTAGAGATAAGGCCGAAGAAACCGGTCTTGACCTCCGTTTAAACTCTAAACTTGTAAAACTGATTACTGATAAGTCCGGCAATGTTGTCGGTGCATTGGTGAAAGGTAAGCATTCCGGCATATACAGAATTGATGCTAAAGCCGTTATCCTCGCAACCGGAGGAATCGGTGCCAACGCTGACTTAGTTCAGGCCCTGCGCTCGGATATCAGCAAAGATATCAAAACATCTAATCAGCCCGGAAGCCAAGGTGACGGCATGTTGCTAGCCCAAAAGATCGGTGCTGACGTTGTGGATGTTAAGGAAATCCAGTTGAATCCAACATTGCTCGTGGGGTCGCCGGTAATCGTCTCCGAAATTGTTCGTGGTGCCGGAGCTGTATTCGTTAATAAAGAAGGAAAACGTTTTATTAGCGAGCTGACTACTCGAGACGTCACGAGTGCTGCAGTTTCTAAGCAAACCGGTGGCGTTGCTTATGAAATCTTTGACCAAGGAATACGTGATAAGGTCAAACAATTGGGAGCCGCTTTTGAGCTCGGTCTGGCAAAAGAAGGCAACTCTTTGGCAGAGTTGGCAAAGAATACAGGCATAAATCCTGACAACCTAGTCAAGACTATCGAACAATACAATAAGTATGCAGACTCAGGAAAAGATCCTGATTTCAACAGACCAGGAATCTCTGTCAAAATTGGACAGCCTAAATACTATGCTATCGAGATTACTCCTGCGATCCACTACTACATGGGCGGTTTAAAAATCGATAAAAACTCTAGAGTTGTGAATAAAGACGGAAAGCCTATTAATGGACTTTTCGCAGCCGGCGAAGTAACCGGAGGGGTTCATGGTAAAAATAGATTAGGCGGCAACTCGATTTCTGAAACCATTACGTTTGGAAGGATCGCTGGTCAGAGCGCGGCAGAATTAATCCAAAAATAGTTAAATTCAGATAATCAGACCAATGGCAGGAGTGCTTAACGCATCCCTGCCATAACTGTCTTCACCATCTACTGGTGAACATGAATAAAAATTAATACCGCGTTTTTTTGACCGATTCTCCTATAAAAACAGTGCCCGCGACAGCCATGCTCCTTTGAATATTCAAGGCGTTTTGTGAAGTTAAAAAACATCTTCATCTTAAGAATCACAAAGCTTTCTCTCCCCCTCCCCACTTCGTTACCTTGAAGTATCAGCATGTAAGCAAGTCCTGATCTTCTTTTAATTGTTCTGGTACAGCATTTAAGAATTGTGGAAGTGATTTTTTTTATTCTGAATGATTATTTTTTTTTATTGTTTAAAAAAAAAAATAAGTTTTTCTATACAGTTCCTTTCATACGTCCAACAAGTAGCTTACTTCTTTTATTTCCGCTTAATAAGAGACTACTTGAGAAAGTTTTACAGCATTTATCCTTTATGAGGACAGCGTTATGTCAAAGAAAAAAGTACTTATTCTTGATTGCGGTTGCCAAATTTTTGGCAGAGGAGGGAACCTCAATCACTACTACTCCGACTTAGCTATGAAAGAACTTCAGAAAATGGGTCACGAGGTTCAGATTACGTTGGTAGGTGGTTCTTGGGAAATATCTGAAGAAGTCGAAAAGATCCAGTGGGCAGATTCGATTATTGTTCAGACTCCAGCCTGGTGGATGAGTCCTCCCTGGCAATTTAAGAAATACCAGGATGAAGTTTTCATTCAGCCGGGTATTGTGAAAAATGATGGTCGGCATCATGCCGATCCTTCAATAGGTTATGGCACCGGAGGAATTTTTACCGACAAGAAATACATGCTTAGTTCTACTTGGAATGCTCCTAAAGCCGCTTTTGAGAGAAAAGATGATTTTTTCGGAGGTGTTGGTATTGACGGTGTCCTTCTACCAGTTCATAAAGCTTTCCAATTTTTGGGAATGAAACCAATGCCAAGTTTTATGGCTAATGACGTTGATAAAAATCCTACCTTTGAAGAGGATAGACAGCGTTTCAAGGAGCATCTAAAGAAAGTTTTCGCTTAGGTAAAATTTAAAAACGCCGCATCCTTTCAGCGGCGTTTTTGAATATCTGTGGTGATTTTTTTCTCTGCAGAGGTGAGGTTTTGTGGCGTCGTTTGACTGCAAGAGATTAAAAACTTGTCATCCAATTGGAGCTCAATTTTCAACAAGCTAGGATAATACTCACCTTTTTGATGAATACTGGCTTCTCTATCCTGTCAGTCGGGAGATGTAGGACGGACCTACATCTCTCTCAAATGATTTTTTTCTACTGGTAAGACTCTTCGTAGATCTTTAAGCAATCTTCCTCGGAAAGCATAGAAGGATCGTTGTAGAACAGTTGTTCAAAGACCTTCTTCGCTTCGCGAGAAAAAATAGGAAGCTCTTCTTTTGTGATTCCAAAGTCACTCATCTTCAGTTGACCTACGCCGCAGTCGTCAAGAAGTTTATCGAGCACAACAAGGAAGTCCTCCGGCTTGTCGGCTGTCGGATTGCCTAACGCTCTTGCCATATTGATAAACTTCTGAGACTCATCCCCCTTACGTACAAAATGGCCGAAGTAAGCACGGCAAATCAAAATCAATCCTGCACCATGCGGAAGGTCGGGGTGGAAAGCACTCATTACGTGTTCCAGAGAATGCTGGCTTGTGAGCTTGCCTGTCGTCATGACGAGGCCGCCAAGAGTGTTAGCAAAGGCCATATGCTCTCTTGCTTCCAAATTGCTGCCGTCTCTGTAGGCTTTAACGAGATATTTTCCGACGTTTTCAATGGCTGTAATTGCAAACATCTCATTGAATAAATTTGCCTTTTTGGAGATATATCCCTCTGCACAATGGAAGAAAGCGTCTAAACCTTGATAAGCGGTTTGAACCGGCGGAACCGAGACCATTAATTCAGGATCCACCACTGAAATGGTCGGGAACATGGAGACATCTCCTATCCCGAATTTTTCGTTGGTATCCGTATTGTTGACCATGCCGCTGCAGTCGGCTTCCGATCCTGTACCCGCAGTCGTGGAAATACAGACGATGGGAAGAGGAGCCTTCTGAATCGGTTGTCCTTTCCCCGTGCCGCGGAGACAATAATCCCAGAGATCTCCGGGGTTTGTTGCCATCAGAGCAATAACTTTGGCTGAGTCCATTGGAGAGCCACCTCCGAAGCCGATGATGAAATCACATCCCTCGGCTTTTGCTTGGGCAGCTGCTTCCATAATGCTGGCTTTAGTCGGGTTTGGCAGAATTTTGTCAAAGAGAGAAAATTCAACGTTTTGTTCTTTAAGTTGTTTTTCCAGTTCCGCCAAATATCCGAAACGTTTTATGCTTTTACCGGAAGTAGTGACAACAAGAGCCTTCTTTCCGGGCATCTTGATTTTGTGAAGTTCTTTTAGGGCGCCGGCGCCGAAATATAAATCAGTCGGAAAATAGATTTGATACATAGGAAATCTCTCTATAGTTGGTCTTCCAAGATTTGGGCTTTAGGATCGAAGCCTTCTAACTGCATATAGTAAGCGCAAGAATCCATTAAGGCTTCTTTGGAAATCATGCCGCAAACTTCTGTTCCAATAATGGACAAACCATATCTTCGAGCTTCCATTCTGACCAGTTCGATGATTCGGTAAAGTGGAACAATCTTGTGATTGATCATGCAGCTGACCTGAACACACTGTTTTTCTTCAACAAAAACACCAATAGCACGAGCCTCTGCAAAAGCACCTTTTGCTTCTCTGATGCACTGAGCAATCTTTTTGGCGATTTTGACGTCTGTGGTGTTGAGGCTGATGTTGAAAGCAACAAGCGGTCCTCTGACTCCAAGCGGCATTGCGCCGGCGGTAGGATGCAGTTTTGCTTCTCCATAATCCGGAAGCCATTCCGGCTGAGTGATGAGTTGCTGAAGTCCTTCGTACTCAGGATGGCGTATGTTCTGCAGCTTTATTCTTTCTTCCTTTTTTGCTGCTTTTTCGTAGAGATATACCGGTACTTCCAATTCGCGGAAAATCCGTTCACCCAAACGATTTGCGTATTCAACGCATTCCTCAATAGTAACGTTTTCAACCGGAACAATAGGAGAGGCATCAATGGCGCCGATTCTTGGATGTTCTCCGTGATGGCAATTCATGTCAATTTTTTCAACCGCAACTTGACAGGCTCGGAAGGTGGCTTCAAGGACTGCCTCAGGTTCTCCGACGATCGTGTGGACACAACGGTTGTAGCTTGGATCGACATTAACGTTAATTAACTTGGCTCCCGGAACGGAGTTTGCAGCATTGCTGATGGCGTCTATAACGTCTTGCCTTTTTCCCTCGCTGAAGTTCGGAATGCATTCAATAATTTTGTTCATTTGTACTCCTTGAGAAGAAGATTTAAAGATAATTTTGTTGTTTCGCAAATTCCTCTGCTTCCGCGGAAAACTCATTTAAACCGCTTTGATACTCCGAACAAACTTTTTCCAGGTTGGTTTGTTCCTCTTCACTCGAGAGATGCGGAATGTTAATTTTGAGATTAAAAAGAGCTCCTTGTATGCCTGCTTCAAAAAGTTTTGCCGCACAGAGTGTGTCAGACAAGGCGTTCTGATTTCCATCGTGCATCAGAGCAATAATGTCGGTTCTGAGAGGGAAGGCGGCCTTAATCATGTTGAGAGGCGACTCAGCGGCTTCAGAGTACCTAGTGCGAATTTCAATTCGTCTCTTCTCGATTTCTGCGGGACTATTTTTTGGAAGCCGAAATGCAACAATTAAATCTAAGAAAATTTGGGAATCTTTGTCGGCTAGTCCTATTAGGAGCTCCCGCATTTTCTCCAGAGTCTTTAGCGATTCAGCATAGTTTTCTTTTTGCTTTTCGGAAGCATCCTTCATGCTTAAGGACATTACCTTGCTGATTAACGCAGCTGCCTGTGCCAGTGCAATAGCGGAACAGGATCCGCCTCCCGGAGCCGGGGCTGATGAAGCAACGTCGGATAAAAAACTAGATATTTCTGCCATGCAGTGAACTTAAAAGGAAGTTAGAAGAAAAAAGCCGCCATTGAGACGGCTTTGTTACGGTCTAGTTTACACTCGAGCTAAAAGTGACTGTATCAGTCTTTCAGTCTCTACCTTAGCGTCAGCAAGCTGATGAGTTCTTTCGACAACTGTCACTTCGCTTGCTTCAATGAGTCTTTCGAGTCTGTCTAATTGACGGGCTACTTCCTCAGGTGCTGAACCGCCTTGACTGGACTTAGAGTTGGCGTTCTTAACCGGATCCAATCCGAGCTGAATTTCTTCGTCAGTGACTTGAGAGTCAATATTGAAGAGCTCTTTTGCAATCGGGACAATAACTGAACGGTCAATTTCACTGGCTTTCTTGTTGTTTTCCAACATATGGTTAACAACGTGAGCAACGATATCGTGGGCTGTTCTGAAAGAGATGTGATCAGCACGGACGAGTGTATTTGCCAATTCAGCCATCGTGCAGAAGTTGTTGGAAGCGGTTTTGACCATCAACTCTTTGTTGAGCTTGATGCCGCGCATCGTAACGGCCAACAATTCAATACAAGCCTTCATTTCGGCAAATGCTGTCCACATCATTGTTGGGCCTTCACCGTTGGCCTCATTGTTGTGAGTGTAAGGGGTATTTTTCATTACCATCCAAGTGGCGATGCAGCACCCTTCAACATTGGAGGCTTTACCTTTGATGTGTTCCAAAGTCCAAGGATTCTTCTTCTGAGGCATGATGGAGGAGCAGACTGCAACCTCATCGGCTACTTCAACGTATCCGTAGTCAGGTGTGGCCCAGACATATAAGTCTTGGCACATACGTGTGAAAGTGTTTGCTGCGATGCCGAAGGCACTCAAGATTTCCAAGATGTAGTCGCGGGATCCTACGCTGTCGATGGAGTTGTCGATTGGGGCGTCAAAACCAAGCAGACGAGCGGTAAATTCTCTGTCGATATGCCAAGTTGTTGAACCCATGGAACCGCCTCCAAGCGGACAAATATTCAATTGCTTCCAAGCGGTTTCAATTCTGGCGTAGTCTCTATCCATTGCATTGAGAATCGCTGAGCAATACTGAGCAAATGTAATCGGTTCAGAAGGCTGCAAATGAGTATAGCCAGCCATCACTGCGTCAAAGTTATTACGAGCAACTGTAAGGATGGTTCTTCTCATCTTGTTGAACAACTTGCAGATTTCTAGATACAAGACGCGCACATCCATACGGCATACGGTTGCGTAAAGGTCATTACGAGAACGAGCTGTGTGCTGCTGACCGCCGATTTCAATTCCGACTTTACCGATTAAGTAGTTCTCGAGATTGAAATACATCTCTTCGAGTTCTGGACGAAGCTCAAAGGAAGGAGTAGGGCCCATTGCTGTCATTTCTTCGGCAACTTCAAGAATCTTAGCAGCAACTTCCGGTTTGATGATTCCTTGCTTTTCCAGCATCAAAACGTGAGCCTTATTGCATTCAACGTAGTTTTGGAAGGAACGGACTTGTTCTTCTTCATTAATGGTCGGATTAATCATGTACTTGACTACTTCAGCAGCTGGAGGCTGTTTGATTTTTCCGCGGTTGTTTCCTTGAATCATATTTCTTTCCTTAAGTTGAGGTTGAAGTAAATGTTGAAGTCATTGTGGCCGATTAGCCATTTCTCGACAATTGGAATTCAGATTCTTTATAGAGAGGTATCAAAAAAATTAATACAAGCTCGCTCGGAGAGAAAGGCTAGAAAAAGTTGTAACTACTACGGAAGTGGTATTTTCAAAAGATTTCAATAAGATTCGTTCTATAGAATGGTGAATTCGGAACAAAATTGGAGAGAGAAGGCTCTGAGCTTTCTCGTGTGAAACAGATTAAGAAGATGCAGCTCTGCATCGTTCATTGAATAGTTATGCTCAATCCGCTCGTATTAAGTATCGGGTTCATCGTCACTTTTGTGTTGGCAATTTTTATTTTTTATGCTTGCACTCAAAAGAATAAAGCCGTCTTGTCTCTTTCTTTTCTATTATTCCTTATTGCGTTGGTTGGAACCTCCGGCGCAGCATATCTAAAAATCGGCAGATTCTACGATTGGCAAACTGCTCAAGTAGACGTTGATCAAGATCCGCGGCTTGCCGCAAAAATTACAGAAGCCCGACAGCTTCTTCAAGAATCTCCCAACGATATGGTAGAGAGAAGAAAACTTATCTCCTTGTATATGGAGGCAGGCCAGTTTGGAGAGGCAATTAAGAATATTAATTCTTTGCTGGAAATCAGGAAGCAGGATCCTTCTCTTTATGCATTGAAAGCCAAAGCTCTCTATTATCGCGACGGTAAAAAACTGACTCCGGAAGTGGAAGAGGAAGTTCAGAGCGCCTTGAGACTCAATCCGAAAGAACCGTCAGTCAAAATGTTCTTAGCTGAAGATGCCTTCAGAAATAAAGATTATGAAAAAGCTATCGGTTACTGGAGAAGTGTCCTTGAAGCCGGTAATGCTCCTATGCAAGAAAAACTAATTCGTACTGCCATTGCTAACGCAGAGCAGCGGCTGAAAGCGCAGCAAAATCAATCAACATCGACAAGAAAAGGTGAGTAACGTGATAGGTGAGTTAGGAAGTTTTGTTTTAGTCCTCGCCTCTTTCTGTGCGGTGATTAGTTTTATTCCCATTGCCGTGGGAGCGGGAAAGCAGAACCAGTTCTGGACGGGGTTTTGGAAACCGGCGATGCTGGTGACATTCTTCGGTTTTACGGCAGCTTTGCTGTTCCTCGGCTATGCTTTTTTGACCAATGATTTTTCAATCGCCTATGTCGCAAATCACTCCAATAGGTCTTTGCCGGATTTTTATAAAGTCTCTGCGATTTGGGGCAGTCATGAAGGCTCAATGCTTCTATGGATTTGGACAATCTGTGTGTGGAGTCTTTGTTACGGTATTTTTTCAAGAGATGATGCAAACTTTAAATCTAAAGTCTTTGCAGCCATCCTCGGCATCATTGGCTTACTCGGCCTATTCTTAATTTTTACATCGAATCCGTTTGCCAGAAATCTGCCCTTTTATCCCTTGGACGGTAAAGATCTGAATCCTATTCTTCAAGATGTCGGCATGATCTTCCATCCGCCTCTTTTGTTCCTTGGCTACGCAGGTCTTGCTTTAGTGTTCTGCCTTGGTATCGCAGGATTGGTTAAAGGAAAGCTTTCTAGCCAGGAGGTGTCTTCTCTGACAACAGTATCCGTGGTTACCTGGCTCTTCCTGACAGCAGGCAATATGCTGGGATCTTGGTGGGCCTACAACGAATTAGGTTGGGGGGGCTGGTGGTTCTGGGATCCGGTTGAGAACTCTTCTTTCATCCCATGGCTGCTGATGACAGGGCAGCTTCATGCGTTGCTTCTTTTGAGATATAACCAGAAATTATTAAGAACCGTAATTGCCTGTTCCATTTTTGGATTTGCGTTTTGTCTTATCGGTACGTTTATCGTGCGTTCCGGAGTAATTCAGTCAGTCCACGCTTTTGCTTCCGATCCTAATCGCGGAAATTTCCTGCTGTGCATCTTGGCATTGATCGTGCTCCCGGCGATTTTCTACTTCGCGGCCAAATTCAATAAAGTCAGCGAGCCAAAAGACAGTTCATTTACCATCGCTGAAATCAGTGTCATTTTTGGTGTTCTACTGTTGGTTTTCAGCTCCCTGTGTATTCTCTTCGGGACTCTTTATCCGTTGATTTATCAAGCTATTTGGAATGGTTCTCTAAGCATTGGAGCACCCTACTTCAATAGTATTTTCGTTCCGATGGTTGTGTTAGCAGCAATTCTGATTAGTGCTGCGCAGCTGAGATATTCACGCTGGCCGATATGGGCCGGTGTTGTGTGCTGGAGTATCGCCATCGCTTGTTATTGCGGATTTATGACGGCTAACAATTCTCCCGTTTATACGGCTTTGGGTGTATTTAGTGCTTCGGCCATTATGCTTTCGGGTCTCTGCAGGATTATTCAATACAAAAACCAAATCAATTGGTTCGCCTTGGTTGCTCACTTAGGTATTGCAGTCAGCATCTTGGGTGTAGTCGGGGATACTCAATACCAACAAGAAGCAGTCGTGAGGATGGGGCCCGGATACGGACGTCCTCTGGGTAATCTAATCTTCGTCTATGATCGTACGGCTAAAGTTGATTACCCGTCTTTCTATGCCGATGAAGGCCATGTGATGGTCCTTAATGATAAAGAAGAGGTTCTGACCGAGCTTTACCCGCAGAGACAAACATTCAAGAGTAATGGTATGCAAATGACGGCGGCAGGTATTTCTCACGGGTTCTTCCGCGACTTGTATGTGTCGATGGGAAATAAATTAAGCTCGACGGATTATCTGGTACGAATAAGCATCAAGCCTCTTGTCAGCTGGATTTGGCTTGGCGGCTGCATCATGCTGTTGTCTTCTATTTTCTTTTTTGTCCGCAGGAGAAAAAATGTTTAAAAAGTGGTTCCTTGGATGCGCTTTCTTCTGTGCAGTCCTCTCAGCAGCTTGGGCCCAAAGCAATTCTTCCATAACACAAGAAGCAATCCAAATTTCTAAAGAACTGCGTTGCCCTGATTCTATAAATCAGAATTTATATGAATCCGAATTGCCGCAAGCCTCAAGAATGAAGGCTGAGATTTTTCAGCTTCTAAAGGAAGGTAAAACAAAAGAAGAAATTCTCAAAATTTTTGCGGACAAGTACGGCCAGCAGATTCGTTATGCTCCTGAGATGAATGGTTCCACGATAGCTTTGTGGGTTCTTCCTGCAGGTTTTCTGGTCTTATTTATCGGGTGCGGAGCTTATCTGTTTTGGAGAAGACGCAAAAGTTAACTTATTCAAAAGAAAGGTAAGTTCGTTAAAGGCGCCTTTTGAATTTGTATTCAATTTTCAAATCACCCAACGGCTTCAGGACCTATAACCAAAGAAAGGTTCGGGAAAATAAGTAGATCGATAGTTCCTAGAAAGTAATTTTTCTTTACATTTTAGGAATAGGATTATCAGTAAAGGTAGAGGAGCGGTTTTTATCAGTATGTATCTCTTCTCGGAGAATTGAGAGATGCAGAAAGGAAAACCCGCCGAAGTTTCATTATCTGCTCCGGAGGTAATGACGCTGGGCCGTAAGAAAACATCTTGCGGACTGTCACTTTTTAGTGGAGCGCTACCGGAACTCAACAGATATACCTCATCCTAACTCGCAGAGACACATTAACTATGTTGAGACCGGAAGGCTCAACCCTGTGAAATAAATATTTAGTGTCCCTGGAGGAACAAATGGCTAACTCTGAAAGCAAGCAACTAGCCCCTTGGCAGGCTATGTCAATGCTATTTCTTGGAATTGCAATAATTTTCTTTGGCCTGATGACACTTAAAGTCAACGCCAGAATTGTTTTGGCGGTTGACGGTGCCATTATGTGCTTGATGGCTTGTGCCTTCGGCATTGGCTACAACGAGATCCAAAAAGGCATCAAAGATATGATCGCCTCAATGCTGGTGGCAATGTTAATTCTGTTATCAGTCGGCGTCTTAATCGGTGCCTGGATGGCTGCCGGTACTATTCCGGTTATGATTTACTACGGGATGAAGGTCATTACCCCTGAACTTTTCTTGCCGGTTGCCTGTATTCTTTGTACTTTAATGAGTACTTTAGCAGGTACATCTTGGGGAACTTTGGCTACCGTCGGTGTGGCCTGTATGGGTGTGGCCGAAGGCCTGGGTGTTCCGGTTGAAGCAGCTGCCGGTGCCGTCTGCGTCGGTGCATTCTTTGGTGATAAGATTTCGCCGCTTAGCGATTCTCCCGTTATTACAGCAACTGTAAGTGATACTCCATTGCTTGAGGGTATCAAACATTCTTTGATTTCGACCGGTCCGGCTTATATCATCAGCTTGATTTTCTTCTTTGTTTACGGCCTGAGCTTTACCTCCGGTTCAATGGAAGGCGCCACTTATTCTGAAATTCTTCACACTATTGAAAAGAGTTTCGTTCTGAGCCCAATTACCTTGCTTCCTGTATTGGTAGTTATCGCTCTTATCGTTTGGAAAAAACCGACTATTCCTACTTTCGTAGCCGGTATTGCCGTTGCAGCCTTCATTGCCATGCTTCTCCAAGGCGTTACCCTTAAGAGCATCATGAACTTCATGTATAGCGGCTTTTCTATTCATACGGATTCCGCATTTGTAGACAAGATGCTTAACCGCGGCGGCTTTACCAGCATGCTCAGTACAATCGGTTTGTTGATGGCCGCAGCTATCTTCGGTGCTCCTTTGAGAACTGCCGGTGTTGCTCAAGTTTTATTGGATTACGTTACGAAGTTCGCAAAGAATGGCCGTATCATGTGCTTCGGTGTGATGTGCCTTCATACTCTGTTCTTTATGATTACGGGCGCCTATTACGTCAGCTATCCAGTAGTCGGCTCTATGACTAAGGATATGTTCCCGAAATACAAACTTCACCGTAAGAATTTGATGCGCATGATGTTGGATACAGGTACCGGACTTGCTCCGTTGGTTCCTTGGTCCACAACAGGTTCCTACACGGCTTCCACACTCGGCGTCGCCAATATTGCATTCATGGCATTTGCTCCGATGCTTTGGCTCTCCATCATTCTCTCTGCCGTCTACGCTTTAACAGGTATCGGTTTGGCCAAGATGGAAGAAGACGAAGCCAAACTTGAGGAAGAAGTTTTAACCGGTAATGCAGCTTTAGCAAAGGATTAATGATGGATACAGTTATTAAGAGATGGTACGACCTCATCAGCATCGACTCCGTCGACGGTCATGAAATCAATGCCGCTAATTATGTTGCTGAAGTTCTGAGAGGAATGGGAATAGAACCGCATTACAGCTACTTCCCGGATGATAAAGAACGCCAACGTCCATCCGTTTGGTGCGAACTCGATAGCGGAAAACCGGGTAAAACCATGCTGCTAATCGGCCACATCGACACGGTAGCGGTCAACTTAAAGAACTGGAATACCAACCCCTTTAAACCGACTGAAATAGGTGATAAGGTCTACGGCCGAGGTGCAATGGATATGAAAGGCGGACTTGCCGATATCCTTTGTTCGCTGGAGTACTTCGCACACCATAAAGAAGAGTTCTCCGGAAAGTTGGTGGGGTGCTTTGTTTCCGACGAAGAAATCCTCAGCAAAGGTACTTACCAATTGGTTGACGAAGATAATATTCATGCTGATTACGCCATTATGGCCGAATGCCGCTATGACAATGTGGCGGTAGGATTCCGCGGCAGACTAAGCTTTGAAGTTATCGTTCATGGCCGAGCCGGCCACACTTGCAGATATCCGGAAAGCGGAGAAAACGCCATTATTCTGGCAGGCAAGATGGCAGAAGCGATCGAAGCCCTTCCCACGGCAACCCATCCGAAACTGGAAAAAGGGACTTGGTGTGTTCGTTACATTGAAGGGGGCACTACCGCGACTTTGACGGTGCCGGATACTGTTCTGCTCTTCCTTGACCGCTATGTGGTCCCCGGAGAGAACGAAGAAAGCTGTCTCAAGCAGCTCACGGAAGCAGCTGAAAAGCTTGGACTGAAAGACAAAGTAGAGGTGCGTCTCAAACCAAGAAGCAGCCCATACATGAAATCTTTCGCTATTCCTGAAGATCATGAGCTTGTGCTTGCTCTCCAAGACAGTTTTACTGAAGTAACTGGAGAAAAGCTTCCATGCGCCTACGACCCTTCTGTTTGTGACTCCAATATTTTGGCTGTGTCGTTGGGAATTCCTGTCGTGACCTTCGGTCCGTCCGGCGGAAATATGCACGGCGACAATGAATATGGATATCCATATCAGGTCAGAAACTGCCTGGATATTTATATCAAGACTGTGAAGAAACTGCTTGGGTAATATACTTTTTCCAGTTTGATCCTCAAATCGCCTCAGTTCTTTAGGAACTGAGGCGCTGTGTTGCGCATTCGTAATACAATGCAAGAGACTTTTATAAAAATATGGATTAAGTATGGCCTACTGTACTGTCAGCGCTCGCATGGATACGGAAGTTAAGGCTGAATTTTTTCAGGTCTGTGAGGAACTTGGCCTATCTCCTTCCACAGCCATAAATATCTTTGCTAAAGCAATGATAAGAAAAAACGGATTTCCTTTTGTTTTGCAAATCGAAAAACCGTCTCAAGAAACCATGAAAGCTATCGAGGAAGCGATAGAAGAGAAAGATCTTGTCGGACCTTTCTCCACTGCCGATGACGTCATGGATTCGTTAAATGCTTCGCGTTAAGTATTGTTCTCAATTCAAAAAAGCTATAAGAAGGCTGTTAAAAGCCGAATTGAAAGCTGTTATTAATCTCCTCATTAACGAAAAACCGTTGGGTCGAAAGTAACGAGATTACTCGCTTCTGGATTTCCGTCAGAATAGAAATGTCCGATAGTGTCATATACAAAATGACTGGCTGATGGTGTACTGCTCAGATATAGAGAAGCTTGTACTTACCATGGTTCGGACTGGTACACATAGCGTTCTATTGGTGGTTTTTCATTGACGTAATAGATGTTCAGAATTGTTTTGTCTAGGTACAAAAACGCCGAGAACTATGAAGATTCTCGGCCCAATTTTTTCAGAACTATCTTGAGTTCCAGTTTCGGGCAAATTTTCTAAGACTGCCGACTAGATAGCCTGCAGTGTATGCCTTGTCTTTAATACCGTGGACGATCCCTTCGAGGTCAATAGCAGGGATGCGTCCTTCGATATATTTTTTGATTTCATCTCTTAGGACGTCTTCCGGTTCTCTGTTCTGCATTTCAGACATGACATGCAGGGCGGTTCTGGCTTGCGGAGGAAGCCTCGACATTACTTGTTCTACGCTTTTGTCAGAGATCGGGTCCATGATGAAAACAGTCCTTAATTATCCTAAGAACAGTTTATAAGCCGGATTGTCAGTTTCTTCAACATAGGAATAACCAAGATTCTTGAGGACATCATTGAGTTTTTCTCTATCGCTGTCAGGAACTTGCAAACCGACTAAGACTTTGCCGTAGTCAGCGCCTTGGTTTCTGTAATGGAACAAGGAAATATTCCAGTCAGGATTGACGCTGGAGAGGAACTTACCGAGTGCGCCCGGTCTTTCCGGGAACTCAAATCGGAAGAGTTTCTCATTGGTTGCCAATGCAGAGTGACCGCCGACCATGTATCTCAAATGGGTCTTAGCCATTTCGTTATCAGTAATGTCCAAGCAGGGGAATCCGTTATCCTTAAAGAGCTTAGCGATTCCCTCGGCTTCGCTTCTATGCTGAGTCTGAATGCCGACGAAAATCTGGGCGTCCTTGGCATCGGAAATACGGTAATTGAATTCGGTGACATTGCGGTTGCCGAGAAGAGAGATGAGTCTTCTGAAAGAACCTCTTTCTTCCGGAATAGTGACGGAGAAAAGTACTTCGCGGTGTTCACCGACTTCTGCTCGGTCTGCGACAAAACGCAGTCTATCGAAGTTCATATTGGCACCGGACAAGATGCCGACTAAAGTTTCGTTCTTGACTTGATTTGTTTTGACGTATTTCTTAATGCCGGCCACAGAAAGGGCACCGGCCGGTTCAAGGATGCTGCGAGTGTCTTGGAAGACATCTTTGATGGCGGCGCAGACTTCATCGGTAGTCACGGTGATGATGCCGTCAACGAATTTTTCACAAAGCTTGAAAGTTTCTTTACCGACGAGTTTTACGGCAGTACCGTCGGAGAAGAGGCCGACATCCTGGAGTTCAACTCTTTCACCTTTTTCAAGAGATTGGCGCATGCCGTCGGAATCAACGGTTTGAACACCAAAAACTTTAATCTCAGGGTACAGGGCCTTAATGTAAACGGCAATACCGGCAAGCAGTCCGCCCCCGCCGACCGGAGCAAACACTGCATCAATTTTTCTGCCGTTGGCTTGGCGAATAATCTCCATACCAATGGTGCCCTGTCCTGCAATCACATCAGGGTCATCAAAAGGATGAACTGGAGTTAGACCTTCTCTATTTTTTAGTTCCTCGGCATAAGCAGCGGCTTCAGAGAATGAGTCGCCGAAAAGGACGGCTTCACCGCCGAGGCGTCGTACTGTATTAACTTTTAAATCAGGTGCGGTAATCGGCATCACGATAACGGCTCTGCAGCCAAGTTTGCTGGCTGCTAAGGCAACCCCTTGTGCGTGGTTGCCGGCGCTGGCGGCAATAACTCCTCGTGCTCTTTCTTCTTCAGAAAGTTTTGACATCTTGTTGAAGGCACCGCGCAGTTTGAAACTGAACACGCTTTGAAGATCCTCTCTCTTTAGAAGTACGGTATTGCCAGTTCTGGCGGAGAGGAGTGTGGCCTTTTGAAGAGGGCTTTCTTTAGCTACCTCATAAACATTTGCCGTTAAAACGCGGCGAAGATATTCTTGTTCAAGCATTGATTTAACCGGTTAATAGTTGATTACAGGAACTTTCAAACATACCACTAGAAACGGTGAAAATTTGTTTTGTCGAGAAAAAATCTATTGAGATCAGTCTATTTTCAAGGTCAGAAGGTACAATGTTTTTCACTGACTTTGATAAAAGTTCGAAGAAAAAAGATTCTTCTAAACAATGACCTGGAGATAGGCCTGTGGAAAAGGAAAGAATTACAGCCAAAGAAACCGAACGAGAAGAGACTCATAGACAAAGGGAAATTCCTTATAACTACACTTCTTATTCAGATCGCGAAATTGTCATTCGTTTGCTTGGCAAAGAGGCGTGGGATATTTTAGAAACCCTGAGAGCTCAAAAGGGCAGAACGGGACGTTCTGCACGTATGCTGTTCGAAGTGCTGGGAGATATCTGGGTCATTCAGCGTAACCCGTATCTGCAGGAGGATATGCTCTTCAACAAAAAGAGAAGAGACCTGTTGGTTGATGCGCTTTATCACCGTATTAATGCCATTCAAAAGAGAATCGACGGCAGAAGTTCTTCTAGGCGCGAAGAGCTGATTTCTCAGCTGATTCAGAAAGCATTGGTGACCGTTGAAAAATTTAAGAGTTCTTTCGAACGCTCTTGGGATTTCCGACGTTTGGTTATAAAGAAACTGAAAAAACATACCAAGCCGGAAAATATCCGTTTTGACGGTTTCTCCCGCGCAATGCATGTGACAGATGCCACGGACTGGCGTGTCCACTATCCTTTTGTGGTTTTGTTTCCCGACAGCGAATCCGAAATTCCAGGTCTTGTTCAAGCTTGTATCTCTTTGGGTTTGACGATTGTTCCTCGAGGTGCAGGTACAGGCTATACCGGAGGCGCAGTTCCGCTTCATGAGAAAAGCGCTGTTATCAATACGGAAAAACTTAATGCCATCGCCGCTCCGGAAATGGTTCATTTGCGCGGCAGAGACGATGCGACTGCAACGATTTATGCCCAGGCCGGTGCCGTAAATAAACAAGTGGCCGATAAGGCAGCCAAAGACGGGTGGATTTTTGCCGTTGACCCAAACTCTAACTACGCTTGTTCCATTGGGGGCAACATCGCAGAAAATGCCGGCGGTAAAAAGGCTGTTCTTTGGGGCACCACAGTTGACAGTGTCTATTGGTATCGTATGGTTGGTCCCAACGGCGAATGGATTGAAGTCACTCGTCTAAACCATAACCTCGGCAAGATTCATAAACAAAAAGAAGTTGAATTTGAGGTTGTGTACAAAGAAGGTACCAAAGATCCTGAAAATGCCAAGGTGCTTCGTACTGAAATTATCAAGATTGACGGCAGCACAATCAGGAAGCCGGGATTAGGAAAGGACGTAACCAATAAGTTCCTCGGCGGTGTGCCGGGACTTCAGAAAGAGGGCACTGACGGCATCATTACCTCTGCCAAATTCGTTTTGTATAAGATGCCGCCGTTCACTCAAACTCTTTGTTTAGAGTTCTACGGAGCTGCCAGCAACGCCGGTCCGGCTATTTATGCAATTTCTCAGTTGCTTGATTCTCATCCCGAGGGCGTGATGCTCGCCGGTTTGGAACATTTGGACGACCGCTATCTTCATGCAATTAACTATGCCCCGAAGAGTGTGCGCGCCGAATATCCGAAGATGGTTATTGTCGGTGATGTCATTGGGGACAATGAAGAAGCTATCGACCGTCAAGTAGAGAAAATCAAACAAATTGCTCTTGAGGGCAACGGTGAAACCTTTATTGCAAAGACTCCTGAAGCCCGTCACCAATTCTGGCAGGAACGCTCTAAAACCTCAGCAATTTCCAAACACACAAACGCCTTTAAATTAAATGAAGACGTTGTCATCCCGCTGGACAAAATTGGCGAGTACACCGATGCCTGCGAGCGTTTTAATATCCGCTGCTCCATCCAGAATAAGATAGACATGATTGATGCCGTTGAAGCTTATCTTCGCGGGCCAATCGCCTTAGGCAAGTTGGCAGTATCGTCCCAGGGACTGAGCAAGGAGGAACTGCTAAAAGAAAGAATCCCTGCTGCAATTGCTCTTTTGGATAAAGTTAAATCCCAGTGGAAGTATGTCCTGAATCGTTTGGATGAAAACTCGGCTGAAGCGGTTCCCGCGCTTGAAAGTCTCGGCCGAGTCATCGAGGAGTCAGTTAAATCTCAAGAAAAGTACTCCACATTGTTGGGTCTTGTTCAGAACCACTTACTCCGTATCTCTTGGAAAAAAGAAGTTATCGCACCGTTGTACAACATTTTTGCCGGCGACAGCTTTGAAGCAGTCAGAGAGCAGATTAAGAAAATTCACAACAAGGTTCTGCGTGGCCGTGTGTTCATTGCGCTGCATATGCATGCAGGCGACGGCAACGTTCATACCAATATTCCGGTGAACTCCGACGACATCAACATGCTCAGAATCGCTAACGAAGCGGTTGCTTATGTGATGGGTGTGGCCAAGAAGCTCGGCGGAGCGATTTCCGGCGAACACGGTATTGGTATGACGAAAATTGAGTTTGTTGAACCGGGACAGTTCCATCAGTTTTATGAGTACTTAGACAGAGTTGATCCGCAAGGTCATTTCAACAAAGGCAAGCTTAGACCGGAGGCCAACCTTTCTTTGGCTTACACGCCCAGCTTTAATTTGCTTGGTCACGAGTCGATCATTATGCAAAACAGCGAAGCCAAGCAGATTTCTGATGAAATCAAGACTTGCTTGCGCTGCGGTAAATGCAAACCGGTCTGTACTACTCACGTACCCAATGCCAATCTGCTGTATTCGCCGAGAAATAAGATTATCGCGGTATCCCTGCTTCTTGAGGCTTTCCTCTATGAAGAGCAGACCCGCCGCGGCCTGTCTCAGAAGCATTTTGTGGAGTTCGCAGATTTAGCGGACCACTGCACAATTTGTCAAAAATGTCAGAAGCCGTGTCCGGTCAAGATTGATTTCGGGCACGTCACGATGATGATGAGAGACATGCTTCATCGTCTGAATAAAGAGAAGAAATCTCCGGCCAAATACTTCGGTCTTAAGTTCCTTGAGATTGAAAAGCCGATGCTTATTCGTGCAGCTAGAAAAGGATTGATTGAGTACGGCTTCAAGGCTCAAAGAATGGCGGCCGATACTTTGAAGATGGCGGCTGCTCCTTCGGCCAGACGTCCCGGATTCTCAACAGGCAAGCCGACTCTGAAGGAAGAGGTTATCCATTTGGTCAACCGCAAGCTTCCGAAGGTTGAGATTCCTACAACTTCTCGTAAGTTGCTCGACATTGAAGAAACAACATATGTTCCGATTATTAGAAATAAGGAAAGGAACGAAAAAGAAACCGTGTTTTATTTTCCGGGCTGCGGCAGTGAACGTCTATATTCTCAAGTCTCCGTAGCAGTCATCGGTATGCTCCATGATTTGGATATCCAAACGGTGCTTCCTCCGGGATACTTATGCTGCGGCTATCCGCAGGCCGGCAACGGCATGAAGCAGAAGAGCGAAGAAATCGTCACCCGCAACCGAGTGCTTTTCCACCGTATTGCCAATACTTTGAACTACAAAGATATCAATACCGTGTTGGTCAGCTGCGGTACGTGTCTGCATCAACTCAAAGAATACAACTTTGAAAGTATCTTCCCGGGCTGCCGAGTGATGGACATTCACGACTTCTTGAAGGAAAAAGGTATTGAACTGCCGGGTGCTAAAAACACGCGCTACATTTACCACGACCCATGCCATACTCCGTTGAAAGAAGGCGTTCCTATTAAGACTGTTAACCAGATTCTTAAACCTGCGGATGGTTCTTCTATCGAACTTTCTGAAAGGTGCTGCGGGGAAAGCGGAACTTTTGCTATCGGACGTCCTGATATTGCCAGCCAAGTTCGCAAGAGCAAAGAAGAAAGTCTCAAAGGCGCTTCGGCCAAACTGAAGAAAGACGACTTCCGCGGTGAAATTAAGATTCTGACAACTTGCCCCGGATGTTATCAGGGCATGAGCCGTTACTCAGATGCAGTCAAGACTACCAGCGAATTCTTGATTGTCGAAATGATGAAAGCTAAACACGGTAAGAATTGGATGCATAAGGTTCTGTCTGAAGTGAAGGACGGACTTATTGAAAAGGTGCTTCTATGACAAATTGTCCTCTTTGCTCTCCAACGGGTGAGAACGTACTTCTCAAAAATGATTTATTTCGGGTCATTCAAGTCAATGACGCGGACTATCCGGGATATTTTCGCGTGATTGCCAATGATCACGTTAAAGAAATGTCAGAGCTTAGTCCTGAAGCACAAATGCGCATTATTTCGGCTTTGAGCAGGATAGAAAAAATCGTTTTAGAGAACATGAGTCCTACCAAGGTTAACTGGGCTCAGCTCGGAAATATGGTGCCTCATCTTCATTGGCACTTGATTGCTCGCTATGAAGATGACGCAGCATTTCCGGATTCTATTTGGAGTTCGAGGCATCGTCAGACCGACACTGAAGTGTTAGCAGCTAGGAAAAAACTGGCAGATTTTTGTGCTGACTTGATTAAAGACTCGTCGGCTGAGTTCTAATAGTTGAACCGAGAGTATTTGTTTTTGAGAAAGAAAAGGCCCGCATCAGAGGTGCGGGCGAAAAAATTTTCTTCAATTGGAGAGACTAGCAGCTGGATTCGGAAGACGGAGTGCAACTTTCCAACCCTTCTCCGTCCTATTTTCCGAATTCAGCAGCAGGTGCTAGTTAGCTAATTAAAAGTTGTGGTTTAAGCCGATAAATGTAGTCCAGGGGCTCTTGCCAACTTTAGTTGCAGGAGCCGAAGAAGATCCGCCGCCACCATTGATGGTGTAATTAACATTTGCACCATTGTGCATATAGGCTGCACCGCCGTAAATAGTTGTACGTTTGCTCAACGGATAGTCGTATCGGGCTGATACGTTCCAGGCGTTGGCATGCTCTGTTGTGTTGTTTCTCAAGAAGGCGAGACCATTGAGTAAATAGCCGCCGGCCAAAGGTGTCTTGGTAGATACGCTGTAGACGGCAATATTTGGATTGGCGTTGCGATCCAAGGCTTTAGATCCGTCGCGGAAGACGAAATTGCCATAGAGTTTTGTGAATCCAAAATCGTAGCTGGCGCCGACATTGTAGAGTGACTCATGTGCGTTAATGGTTTGGAAATCATTGGGAGCTTTACCAGCCAGATTTTGATAGGTGTAGGTAAATCCGATTCCAAAAGCACCTTTGCGATAGACAGCTTGTGCGGCATAGGAGTTGCCGAGCTTGTTGGATGTTTCTCCATTAAGTTTGGTCTGTTCTCCTAGAGATACCATGGCGGAAACTTTTAAGCCGCCGAAACTCGGACTTTCATATATAAATGAATTGTCGCGTCTGGTCAGGTTATCAACACCGGATGCTCCATTGATTCCCGGAATGTGAGTGCTCGGAAGATAAGGAGCAGGTGACATGAAGTTGTTGATAGTACTGCCCAAGCTGCAGGCGAATGCATCAAACTGAGCAATACCTCCGAAATTCAGTGTGTACTGGCGGCCGAAAGAGAAGGTGCCCCAATCATTACTGGTTAAACCTAAAACAGATTCTCTTTGAAAGGCCCAGCCGTTACCGTTTCCGGCGGGAGTATTTGTGCCGTCATCCAGCAACAATCCGTTTTCCAAGCGGAAGAATACCTTGACGCCGTTTCCGAGATCTTCGGTTCCTTTGATGCCCCAGCGAGATCCGCCTTTACCGCCGCTTCCAATGTCCACTACGGTACCGTTACCGCCGTTGTAGACCTGAACGTATGAGTCGACGACCCCATAGACAGTGATGTCGGAAGCAAAAGCGAGAGAACAAGCGGATGCAAGGACTGCGGTGAGTAGTGAGCTATATTTTTTCATGATGTTCCACTTTTGATTGGTTGTTTTAATTATTTAACTTTGAAGTTAAATTTATGGCATTGAGCGCAGTAGTCTTCAGCTGGTTCATGTTGGAGATGGCAGTTAATGCAGTCTCCGTTATGAGGAGCTTTATGAGGATTGGCTCCCGGCAAATCTTTAGTTTTTTCTGCTAAAGCTTCTTTGTTATGACACTGTACGCAGGTAGCTTCTTCCGGGAATTGCGGATTTTTCATGTCATTGCCGTGGCAAGTCTGACAATTTAATCCCTTAGCGATATGACGGTCTGCTCCCATCTTAGCGTCTGCAGCATAAGAAGGCTGGCAGAGAGCAAAAGCGACGGAACAAACTAAAGAAGCCCATAAAATTGAAGATAGTTTTTTGGTTTTCATAAGAATCTCCGATGAGCTGTGAAGTGCCGTGAGGCACTTCACTGATTACATGGCTAATTAGCAGCCGCCCCATGCGTTTGCAGTTCTGGCAGCGATGCGGCCGAAGATGATGCAGTCAGCCACAGCAACTGTGCCGAGACGTACCATTCCGTGAACGCCGCCTGTTGCTTCACCTGCTGCGTAGAGGCCGGAGATTGGTTCGCCCTTAACATTGAGGACTTGGGCCTTTTCATTGATTTCCAAGCCGCCCATGGTGTGGTGAACGCGCGGCCAGAGTCTGATGGCGTAGAAAGGCCCTTTAACGTTTTGAACGCCGTCATTGAAGAACATGCAATCGAATTCCGGATCTTTCTTGGCTTTCATGTAGCCGTTGAAAGTTTCGTTTTCTTTTTCAAGAGTTGCATAGTCAAGCTTGTAGAACTCAGCTAAAGACTTCAAATCATCGAATTTGCGGATAACGCCGTTCTTCAGAGCAGCTTCGAACTGTTCCTGCTTCATGTTCTTGCCAACGACTTTGTTCATGAAGTTTTGTTCATTGGTATAAATGATGGCAGGAGCACCGATAGCAACGATAGCGTCAGCTCGAACTTTGCGGTTGCCGGTTTCTTTGATAAAGCGCTTGCTTGTCTTCGGGTTGATCATTGGCCCGTAGCCAACCATGGATTCAACAGCCAGAGGAGCTAAACCGAAGCCGGATTCGTCAGGAGAGGTCCATGGGCCAAGCTGAATCCAGTCCATATGAATAGTGTTGGCACCAATCTGCTGAGCTTCTTGAATCATTTCGCCTGTGGCACCCGGATGGTTGGTGGAAGTGAAGGCGTCGGTTAAGCGCGGATCATGGCTGGTGCGCATCTTAACGTTCTGGCTGAAGCCGCCGGAGGCAATGAGAACGCCCTTGGTAGCGCGGATGTATACAACCTTGCCGCTTTCCGGACGGTTGAAGCGATGGTTAATGCGAGCCTTAACACCGACTACACAGCCTTTGTCGTTAACGACGAGATCGTCAACGATTGTGCGGAGCTGAACCTTGATACCGAATTCTTTGCACTTGGCAAGCATTGGATTGATGAAGCCGGAGCCGTTGTTTTCCATAACAGCATGGCTGCGGGGAACAGAGTGGCCGCCGTGATATGTAACAGCTTTGAACTTAACGCCGATTTCGTCGCGAAGCCACTTGTAGTTGGAGACGGATTCGTCAGCAATTCTTCTGGCAAGGTTGGCATGGGCAATACCGCCGCCGGCTTTCAGAATGTCGGAGTAGAGGAGGTCAGCATTGTCTTTGATATTTGCTTTTTCCTGCATGTCGGTTCCGGCTGCTGCGATAGCGCCGCCGTTAATGATGGAGTTGCCGCCGGCAGATGGCATTTTGTCAACAACAAGGATGTCCTTCATGCCGAGATAATGGCTTTCGAGTGCAGCGCCAAGGCCGGCAAAACCTGTCCCGATGACAAGAAGAGAGCAAGTCTCATCCCATTTAACATCTTTAGGGAGGGCTTCAGCATGGGCTGTGCCGAGCATGCCGAGAGTAGCAACGGAAGCTGCTGCGGAAGAGCGGAGGAAGGAACGTCTTGAGATATTCATAATAGTTTTCCTTGTGTTAAGTGGTTGTGAGGTGAATCTTTAGTAACAATTCTAAAAATCAGCCGTTTTGCCAACTACCTAAGTATTTTGGTTGATGAATGCTAGGGTTCCCCCTAGATAGTGATAGAAGGTCACAAGATTAAGTGAGGATTAAGTGAGAAATAGTGATAAAAAAGATTTGAGATGGCTTGCCTCTAGCTATTTAAGACATTCCGGCACCGGAAAAAATTGCCCTATGCGATCAAAAGCCGAGTCTTTGGCAGAAAGATACGGCTTTTGAGGTTGAATAAGACGGCTTGAAAGTCTCTTCAGTAGAGCGGAGAGCGGATTTCATGGAGATGCTGGAAGAGTTCCAGAAGCGTAGGGGCATAAGAGTATGCACTCTGCTCCTCGGACTTTCTCATCCATTTATAGGTCTCTTCTAAGAAAGAGGTCGGACAAGAGACAAAATCTCCATTTCGAATCCAAACGCTGTTGTCTTTCCACCGTTTTAGATAAGTATCTGTTGAAACAGAGGATGCGTTTGCCAAAAGACAGCGGTTGCTTCGAGTTAAGGGTACGGGCATTGTTAGCCACGGCTTTCCGTCTCTTTCCGAAAGCTTTGCATAATGCACTGCCCAACTGATAACAAAAGCCTTCAGCCGTTCTTCGACCGGCGCAAACGCCATGAAAGCAAAGCCAATGCGGTCTGATAGTGCACAGCATTCAAAATGTCGAACAAGCAGAACAAAAAGTTCGGGATCGGCTTTCAGGGCTGGAAGAAGAAGTTCTTTGTTACAGACAACAACTTCCGCTTTTGTTAAAGCGAAATAATGTCCGAAAGCCGGCCGTTCGGTAAAAAAGTTCAAATTACCGAATGCAATATGGCCCGGAGGAGAGATAGCCGCAGCATTCTCCGTTCCTACGATGGGGTTGCCGAAATTCCGTGCTGTAACTCCGCTGGTCACGAGAGCGAGATGACTGATGCTTCGGTCTAGGGAAATGAGCTTGTCTTGGCGGGATAACTGGATTTTTCGACCGATTCTGACAATAAGATTCTGAAGTTTGGGATGAACCGGCGGATGAATCCATGGAACAATTGGAACTGCACAGTCAGGCGTTTTTGCATCAAGATCGTATTGTCGACCCTGCTGTACTGCAGAGAGCCACTCCCACGAAACATTACTCATTTCCGCCTCCCACAAAAATCCAACGGGTATTACTTGGTTTGGGACGCTCCCCAACCCAAGTATCACCCCTTCATTTTAGAAGAGGAGAAAAGAGTTAACTACCTTGGCAATTGGGAGGATGTTTTAGGTAAATACCCTTATAGATAGATGAGTTTGTTCAAGTGAGAATTGTGAATGAACAGCGCACATAACCTAGGTTTTTGATAGCTTTTTCTGAAAAGCCTCCAACACCACAGGGCTGACGAATTTGCTGACATCTCCTCCGAGAAGAGCAATTTCTCTAACGAAGGTCCCGCTGACAAATTGATAGCCGGGGGACGGCGTCAAAAATATCGTCTCTGCTTCCGGCAAGAGCAACTGGTTCATCCCGGCCATCTGAAACTCATATTCAAAATCGCTGACCGCTCTGGCGCCTCGGACGATGCATAAAGAATGATTTTGCTTGAGAAGGTCTACCAGAAGATAATCAAAACCGATAACTTTGACGTTAAGCAGGTCTTGAGTAACAGCTTTAACCAGTTCTACGCGTTCAGCTAAAGAAAAAAGAGTGTTCTTCTTCCGGCTTTCTGCAACGGCCACAATTAGCTGAGGAAAAAGTTTGGAAGCTCTGCGGATAAGGTCTTCGTGACCTTTGGTAACAGGATCGAAAGTGCCGGGATAAGTCGCAATCATTATCTATTCTCCGATTTTTGAGCTAAGAGCAAGTGGCTTGCTCCTCCCTTTGATCGTTTTACGGCCGTTAAGCCGAAAGAATCTAAAAATTCATCTGATATCTCCGTCGGGCTCTCCACATAGATTAGGCCTGAGGAATTGAGCAGCGGGACGGCTTTCTTTATGGCTTTTTCCTGAAGATTGAGAGCAAACGGAGGATCGATAAAGACAACGTCATAAGGACCGAACTCCTCCGCTCTTGAGTCTTTCAACGAGTCCCCGCAAAAAATATGGATGTTGTCGGCATTCAGTTTTTCTTTGCTTTGCTCAATAAGCTTTGCAGCAGTGCGGTTTTTCTCAAGAATCACAGCATTTTCTGCGCCTCGGCTCGCCATTTCAAAAGACAATGCTCCGGTACCCGCAAACATATCCAAAGAACGTTTGTCGGAGAACTCGCCGTCAAAAAGATGATTCAGCCAGTTAAAAATGGTTTCACGTTGTCTATCGCCGGTAGGCCGAAGGCCCTCTGAGTCCAAAACGGGGAGAGGAGTTCTCTTCCAGAGGCCCCCAATAATCCTGATTTTTCCGCCTTGTTTCATGTGTGTGTAAACTTACTCAAATTAGTGGTAGCTAAACTTTAATTGATAATTGTCAGTCATGGACACAAAAAAAGAAAAAACGGGTTGGTTTGCCCGATTAAAAAACGGTCTTTCTAAGAGTCGAATCAATTTAATCGGAATTTTTTCCGGAGGTGTAGTTGACGATGAGTTTATGGAAGAGCTCGAATTCCAGTTAATCTCTTCTGATGTCGGTGTGGAGACGAGCGCCAAGATTATTAGTCAGCTTAAAGATCAAATCAAACTTAAGGGTCTGAAGACTCAAGATGAAGTCAAGATAGCTCTGCGAGATGTTATTGAAGAAAGGTTAAAAATCTGTGAAAAAGCACCGGATTTGGAAATTCATCAACCAACAGTCTGGATGATGTGCGGTGTAAACGGAGCCGGTAAAACCACCAGCATCGGCAAATTAGCTAAGTTTTTTGCCAATGAAAAGAAAACCGTTCTGCTTGCAGCCGGTGATACTTTCAGAGCTGCGGCCAGAGAACAGCTCGAAATTTGGGGCGACAGAAACCAGATAGAAGTTATTGCGCAGGAAAAGGGAGATCCTGCTTCGGTAGCCTTTGATGCTATCTCATCGGGGAAAAGAAGAGGGACGGACGTTGTGATGGTTGATACTGCCGGGCGTCTGCCGACTCAGACCAATTTAATGAATGAACTCTCCCGCATTAAAAGAGTGCAGGGCAAAGCTATGGAAGGTGCCCCTCACGAAGTTATCTTGGTTTTGGACGGAACTAACGGTCAAAATGCTTTGATGCAGGCTAAAAGCTTTGATGATGTAGCCGGATTAACCGGCCTTATTATCACCAAGCTGGATGGAACAGCTAAAGGCGGCGTGCTTTTGGCTTTGGCAGATATGCGCAAAGAACCTCTTCCGATTTATTTCATCGGAGTGGGAGAAAAAATTGATGACTTGCAGCCGTTTAATGCTCGTCAATTTGCAAATGCGTTGGTCGGAATAGAAGAATAATTAAGGAAGAAAAATGCGCTTAGCTGCAATTGATTTGGGTTCCAATAGTTTTCGTTTGGAAATAGCTCGTGTAGAAAAAGAAGTCATTATTAGCGAGGGAAGCTGGAAAGAGACGGTTAGATTAGCCGGCGGCATAGATAGTGAAGGAAATCTGACTGAAGAGGCACAGGAAAGAGCACTGAAGGCTCTGGCACGTATCGCTGAGAAAATCGAAGGCTTTCCTCGATCTCAAATCAGAGCAGTTGGAACCCAGACTCTCAGAAGTGCTAAAAACTCAAGAGAGTTTATCCAAAGAGCCGAGAAGGTTTTAGGCTGCAAAATCGAAATCTTAAGAGGAAAGGAAGAGGCTAGACTGGTTTACGAAGGATGCAGCTTTGCCCTGCCGAGGTCTGATAAGAAGAGATTGATTGTTGACATCGGGGGTGCGTCTACCGAATGCGTTATCGGGCATGTTAGGGATGTGTTGGAAGCTGACTCTTTCCATGTTGGATGCGTTAATACTTCCGTAGCGTTTTTTAAAAACGGCATCATTACACCAGCCATGATGCAGAAAGCACAGCTTTCGGCAGAAGCAGAATTTGACAGCAGTATTGAGAAGTTTTTTAGATGCGGTTGGCAGGAAGCGTTCGGCTCCTCTGGTACCGCCTCTGCAGTTTCCTTGATTCTGCACGACCAGGGCTGGACTGACGGTACGATAACCTTAGAGGCTCTCCTGAAGCTGAAATATGCCATGCTCGAATTTGGTAATACCAGCTCTTTTAAGTTCTTGGGAATGAAGGATGACAGAAGAGAGGTACTGGCCGGCGGTGTATGCGTGCTGCTTGCAATATTCAATAAATTTAAACTTAAATCGATGAAACCGGCCGACGGGGCATTACGTTACGGCATTCTTTATGATTTGGCCGGGAGAAAACTCGATAAGGATCCCAGAGCGGCCTCCGTTCATTCATTAATGCACAGAATGCATGTTGACGAAGAACAAGCCTCCAGAGTCGCCAAAGTCGCAGAAGAACTTTACAAGAAGATTGAACCGTCTGCATCTCCTGAAGAGCTTAAAGAACTTGCTTGGGCAGCGGATTTACATGAAATCGGCTTGAGTCTTTCTCGAAGCGATTATCACAAACATAGCGAGTATTTGATTAGAAACAGCGATATCCCGGGCTTCTCTCGTTCAGAACAAGAGAAACTGGCGGCTATTGTTTTGGCCCATCGAGGCAATCTGAAGAAAGTCGCTTCATTCCTTGCCGATCGATCAATCGCCGAGAAAATCTTGGCCCTTAGGCTAGCGGTGATTCTTTGCCATGCTAAGATTGATACAGACCTTCCGCCTATTCAGTTGTTCAGCGGTGCGGACGGGTTCATGATGAGTATTCCAAAGAACTGGCTCTCCGAGCATCCGTTAACTGAGTACCTGCTCGGTCAAGAAAAAGAAATATGGGCTAAGGTTGGAATTAAATTTGAAATTTATACACGATGAGTCCCAAGAATATCTTAGTCGAGATTTCAGAAATTCCTATCCGGAAAGAAGGGAGGAACACCGGAGGTCTCTTGTCCTTTGTGATTGAAGAGCCTGATTTTATTTTGCTTGAGGGACCGAACGGTTCCGGTAAAACTTACCTTCTGAACCTTATAGCTGCCTTGGCGGAACCCAATACCGGTGAAGTCATCGTTGAGGGACACAGCGTCAGTGTGATGCGTGAGTCAGAAAAGTTGGCGTGGAGAAGAACTTTGGGACTTATACCTTCTCATTCCAACTTATTTACCACCTACACAGTTCTTGAGAACTTAAGATTGTCTGCACAGCTGTTGGGTATCAAGCCGAAAGAGGCAATTGAATATTCCAAAGAAAGTGCAGAACTCTGCGGCTTGTCTAAATACCTGGACGAGAAAGTCGAAAATCTCTCCGAAGGTTTGAGAAAACGTGTAGTGATAGCTCGTGCTCTCGTGGGGCGTCCGAAAATGATTTTGGCGGATAATCCGTTGGAAGGGTTGGATGGAACTTCTCAGGAACAATTTCTCTATCTTTGCACAAAACTGGCAAAGATCGGTTACGCCGTTGTAATGACCTCTAGCGTTCCGCTTCCTCTTGAAATCAAGTCCTTGAGAGTCATTAATCTAGGAGGAAGTTAGTGATTACCGTCAACGTCAGGGCAGTTCGCTCTCTCAAGCAAGATAAGAAATCCTTCTGGGTTGTTGTGGCACTTTGTTCGCTGGCATTCTGCCTTTTAGCGCACATGTCTTTGATTTTTATTTCTTTCTATGAAAATCATAGAACCATGACGGGAGACGAAATATCGGTTTTTATGGAACCGGGTACCAAGGCAGAAGATGCAAAAAAATTTTTAACTTCCCAATTAGATCAATTGGCACCGGGATCCGAGATTCGTTTAATCCCGCCGAAAGATATTTTGGAAGAAGATATCCTCAAGTTGATTGGTAAAAAAGACAAGATACCTGATATTTATGTCATTACCTTCCCAATCTCCACGCCGTTTGCCTCCATCCAAGAAATGGTGCATGTAATTGCAGAGGCTAAAGATGTCTCGGTTGTAAGCGCCAATCTTGATTGGATTAAAAAGAGATATTCTTTGAGACAAGCACTGGCTTTGGGAGCAGCGGCTTTCGGCATTCCTGCTTGTGCTTTGGTCGGGTTGCTATTTGTGGTTGGTATTCATAGACTCAACAGTTTCCTGAAGCACGATCAAGCTTTGCTGTTAATGCTCGGTGCTAACCGTTGGCAAGTAAGCGGTCCGTTGGTTGAAATTGCCTGTGCCGCGACTCTTATCAGCAGTGCCATTGGAAGCGTTCTTTATTTCATTACTACTTATGTGAGCGTCCCGCTTCTGGAAGATGCGTTCGAGGTGCATTTATTGCCGTCCTTGGGTGTCAACATTTTGATTTGTTTGTTCCTGACTTTCGTTTTAGTGGTCTATGCAGCTATCTGCTCTTACATCACTGCGGGCAGAACCAAACCGCTTACCTTCTAGTAGGCGTTTCTAACTGATTGACACATTAAGGAAAAATCACAGCTGTATTAGAATACGCCTTGATGACTAAACAGAATACAGACAAGCCTAAAAGTACAGCTCTTGCTCCTTACCATCCGACTCCGCTGGCACTTCGCGGAACCCCCGGAAGCTTAGAAGAATACATACGAGCTGCCAATGCAGCTCCTTTGCTTACAGAAGAGCGGGAAAAAGAACTGGCCGTTAGACTGCGCGATCATGGCGACTTAGAAGCCGCAAGCGAACTTATTACTTCTCACTTGCGCTTAGTTATTTCGATTGCCCGCCAATACTTGGGTTATGGGCTGCCGTTCCCTGATCTCATCCAAGAAGGAAACATTGGACTGATGAAGGCCGTAAGACGGTTTGATCCGGATAACGGTGCTCGTCTCGTAACCTTTGCGATGACTTGGATTCGTGCGGAGATTCAAGATTACGTCATCAAAAATTGGAAGCTGGTCAAAGTTGCAACCACGAAGGCTCAAAGAAAGTTGTTCTTTAACCTCAGAAGCATGAAGGAAGGTTCGGAGGCATTGACTACGGAGCAGACTAATAAGATCGCTCAGGACTTAGAGGTACGGCCCGCTGATGTCAAGGAGATGGAGCTTAGACTCCTCGGACACGATGTTTCTCTCGATGAGCCCCCGGTGCATGACGAGGACGATAAACCAATGGAAGATTGGCTGGAGGCCGAGGGAGATTCTCCTGATGAAATGCTCGAACGGTCTCTTTACGATAAGGCCCTTAACAGTGACTTGCCGAATGCAATTGAACAGCTTGATGAGAGAAGCAGAAGAATTATTCAGGCCCGTTGGCTTTATGATGAGACAACTGGAAAAGGGGCTACCTTGGATGATATGTCTAAAGAGTTAGGTATCAGCAAGGAACGAGTCAGGCAGATTGAAAAGAAAGCTTTCTCTAAACTAAAAGAAATTTTGAATTCAGAAAAAGACCATGTTTAACATCGTATTGGTTCATCCGGAGATTCCTCCCAACACAGGCAATATCATTCGTCTTTGCTCGAATACCGGATGCCGTTTAATTCTTATTGAACCGTTAGGTTTCTCATTTGAAGATAAGCATATGAGACGCGCAGGTCTGGATTATCGCGAGTATGCGGACGTCAAGATATATCCCAACTACGATGCCTTCCTTGAAGCGGAGAAACCTGATCGCTCCAGAATGTTTGCAATGACGACAAAGGCAACTCAACTGGTGCAAGGTTTGGAATTCAAACCTAATGATTGGTTTGTTTTCGGTTCTGAAGGGCACGGACTGCCTCAGGAAGTCAGGGATCTTTTTGACCCTGCCCACTGCGTCCGTTTGCCGATGATGCCGAACAATCGTTCTCTGAATTTGTCGAATTCAGCAGCTATTACCGTTTATGAAGCCTGGAGACAGAACGGCTTCAAAGGCGGAGTTTAATTTTCTCCTCTGCAAATGAAAACGCCGCAGAAGTCTGCGGCGAATCCATATGCTTCAAATGGATTAATGAAGCATCAGCATGATGATGAAGAAAACGGCGAGCATGTACATCTCGGGTTTGATTCTCTGAGCTTTACCGCTGAATAAGTTAATCAGAACGTAGCTGAGAAGACCGAATACTATGCCGTTGGCAATACTGTAGGTCAACGGAATGGTAATAATGCAGATGAAAGCAGGAATTGCCTCCGAAAAGTCGTTGAGGTCAATCTCTCTAATGCAGCTAATCATGAAGAAGCCGACCAAGATCAGCACCGGGGCGGTAGCTTGAGTCGGGATGGCTAAAAACACTGCAGAGAAGAACAACGATAACAGGAAGAATACTGAAATCACTAAAGCTGTGAGACCTGATTTACCTCCGGCAGCCACTCCGGCAGCACTTTCAACGTAAGTGGCAATTGCACTTGTACCTAAGCAGGCACCGACAGTGGTGCCGACTGCGTCCGCGAAGAAAGACTCTTTGAGGCGAGGAAGGTTGCCGTCCTTGACGAAACCTCCTTTAATCATCAGGCTGACTAGAGTCCCTAATGTATCGAAGAGATCCATGAAGAGGAATGACAAAACGACCATCACCATATCCACAGTCAAGAGATTTTGCCACTCAAATTGCATGAAAATTGGACCGATTGACGGTGGGAGAGAAACGAAACCATCGAAGTGAGTGATTCCTAACGGAAGTCCGCAGAGAGTTGTGACCGCTATACCGATCAGAAGAGCTCCCGTCACTTTTTTGACTAACAAGACGGCTGTAACGATGAGGCCGATGATGACGAGCATAACGCTTGGTTCAAAAATGTTGCCTAAAGTGACCAAAGTGGCATCATTTTTAACGGATAGGCCGGCATTTTGAAGCCCGATAAAGGCGATAAAAAGGCCTATGCCAACTCCGATAGCAGTCTGCAGACTGGTTGGAATTGAATGAACTATTTTTTCTCGAACGTTAGTGACGGTAAGAAGAATAAAGATGATGCCTTCAATCAGAATTGCTGTTAGGGCGAATTGCCAGGTATGGCCCATGGATAGACACACCGTATAGGCAAAGAAGGCATTCATGCCCATCCCCGGAGCTAAACCGAAAGGCATTTTGGCGTAGATCGCCATGATAAGAGTGGCAATCGCCGAGGCAAGCGCTGTAGTCGTAAACAAGGCGCCTTTATCCATTCCTGAGACGCTCAAGATTGCAGGATTGACGGCAAGAATATATGCCATCGTTAAGAAGGTAGAAAGGCCCGCAATGATTTCCGTACGGATGGTGGTATTTTCCGGATTAAAACCCAAGTATTTCTGTAAGAATTGGTGCATGGCAAAAAGTGCTTTCGAAAAAGCAGGAGAAGAGAAAATTTAAGTTCAATTTTAGAGCCGAAAATTTGTTCGAACCATTTCAAAACCGCTTGGTTACATACTTGTTTTCAAAATGGGCATAGAACAGGCTTTTGCATACACTGAGCAACAATTCTTCTGAGGAAGTTCAGATCCGAACGGGTGCAGTATCCGCGGTTCCTCAGTGTTTGCCTTGAACGTAAATCTTCCCTTCTCCTCCAATTCTTTTCTTCAGTAATCAATCCGTTACTTGGGTAAGTGAGAGGCTTTTTGTCTGAAGTAGATAGCGGTTAAGTTCATAAGGAATACCGCAAAAAGAAGAACTAATGCGGATGCGCTTTGCATCGGAAGCACTTTTTCCGGTTCCGCTCCGGTTGTTGCCAAAATATAAATATGGTGCGGAAGTGCCATTACGGCAGATAACGGCGAATTAAAAGCATCCGTGGTCATCACTACGGCAGCCGTAAACATAATGGCGCTTGTTTCCCCAGCAGCTCTGGCTACTGCCAGAACGGCTCCTGTCATGATTCCCGGCATGGCGGCAGGAAGAACGGTTCTGAGAATAGTTTCGTGTTTCGTTGCTCCTAAAGCATAAGAAGCCTCTTTCCAAGCTTTAGGAATCTGAGAAAGCGTTTCACGGACCGTGTTGATAATGATTGGCAGAGTCAGGACGGCAAGTGTCAAGATACCGGATACTGCGCTGACACCTAGATCGCACAGAATGACGAAAAAGGCTAAACCGAACAGACCGAATACGATGGAAGGCACCCCGGCCAGGTTTGCGACTGAGAGCGTAATGAGTCGTTTGAGCGGACCGTCCTTAGCATATTCATTTAACCAGATAGCACTGAATACGCCTAAAGGAAGAGCCACGGCTACAGCTCCTAATGCCAGAAGGCATGTGCCCACGATGCAGGGGAGAATCCCTCCCTCCGTCATCATGTTCTTAGGATTTCCTATCAGGAATTCGAGGCTAATCTTCTCTAATCCTTGATAGCCGATGTAGAACACCACGGCAAAGAACGCTGTAATCACAAACCAGGCGACGAGTCTAAGAAAAACTTTTGAAGCCTTTTCTTTGAGTTTTCTTCTTTGTTTATTGGATCCGGAAGCCGTTATCCGTCTCACAATGCGGTTGCTGTCACCGCTAACGGCGGTTTCTGAAAAATTAGGTAGAGTTTGTTCAAGTCTGTACATGATGAGGCTTAGCTAGCTTGCAGTTTGTATTTTTTCGAAATCTTGAAGGCTACGAGATTGAAAGCGAACGTGAAAAGAAACAGCACGATACCGGTCGCAAAGAGCGCATGGTAGTGAGAGCTGCGGAAAGGAGCTTCGGCCATTTCTGCCACAATTGCTGCGGGCAATGGGCGAGCAGGGTCAAAAATAGTTTCGGGAATAATGGCAGCCCCTCCGGCAGCCATCAGCACGACCATCGTTTCTCCGATAACTCGGCTCATCCCTAACATCACTGCAGTAGAGATTCCGGAAGCGGCTCCGGGAATCGTGATTTTGGTTAAAGTTTCCCAGTTGGTGGCGCCCACAGCTAGGGAGGCTTCCTTCATATGATTAGGGACTGATCTCAGCGCATCCTCAGAAATCGTACAAATGGTCGGAAGAGCCATCAATGCAAGAAGAATGGAGGCATTCAGAACGTTTAGTCCGGTTGGCGCTCCCGTTATTGTTTGAATTACCGGAGCCAGTACTGCCATACCGATAAAACCGATAATGACGGACGGAAATGCAGCTAAAAGCTCGATACAAGGCTTAAAGAAGGCTCGCACCTTAGGGGAAGCAATATGACTAAGGTATATTGCTGTCATAAGTCCCAGAGGAATAGCAAGAACCGAGGCGCAGATAGTTACAGCGATAGAGCCGGCTATCAGCGGAAGAATTTGAAATGAAGGCGGATTCTCTGTCGGATACCAATCCTGTCCCGTCAAGAAATCTTTTATGGAGACGTGCTGCAGAACGGGAAAACCTTCTTGAAACAGAAACCAAACGATGGCGGCCAATCCGGCTAAAGACACCAGGGCGCAGACCATGAGGCTGTTTTTAAATAAGAATTCTCTGAGATATTTATTCATAAGCGTTTTTCAGAGAGAGAACCGAAGCCCCCTCTCTATCGTGTTCCTATTTCAGAGGAATGAAACCGGTTTCTTTAATCAATTTTTGGCCCTTCGGAGCAAGGGTGTAGGCAATAACTTTTTCTACAGCACCCTTCGGAGCACCGTTGGTGTAAAGATAGAGTTCACGGGACAGAGGCCATTTTCCGTCCGCAGCTGCTTCAGATGTGGCTTTAATGCCGTTTACATTGACAGCTCTAATACTTGGAGTAATGTACCCGAATCCGATGTAGCCGATGGCATTAGGATTCTTTGAGACGGTTTGAACGACTGTACCGTTGGAGGATTGAAGCAAAGCTCTCGGAGAGATTCTTTGTTTCTTCATGACCAATTCTTCCCAAGTTTCGTAGGTGCCGGAGGAAGTATCTCTCGAGACCAATACGATTGGAGCGTTTGCGCCGCCGATTTCCTTCCAATTCTTGATTTCGCCTTTATAAATTTTTCTCAGGTCATCCAAAGAAATATTGGGAACCTTATTGTTTGGGTGAACGATTGGAACGATGGCGTCGATGGCTACAGTTGTTTGATAGGGCTGAACCTTATTTTTTTCTGCAATCTTGCTTTCTTCCGGTTTAATCTTTCTAGAACTCATAGCCACCTGAGTTAACCCGTCAGACAAACCTTTGATGCCGCTGCCGGAACCGCCCCCGGATAATTCGATAGCAACGTTCGGATCTTCACGCATATAAGATTCCGAAATTTTTTGCATAATCGGCAGAACCGTTGTGGATCCGGAAACCGTCACGGTCTCAGCCGCAATTGCTCCGGAGAGAATAGAGGCAGAGAACAGGGAGGTTAATAAGGCTGTCTTTAATAATTTTGTTTTCATCATTTTTCCTATTTTTTGATTCATTTTTATATGAGTGGTTTGAAGTGCTCTTCAAAATCTGAGCGCATTCTAGAAAGGAAAAATGACGAAAACTTGACGCAATTATGAAAGTTTGATGACAGAATATTTAATAAAATCAAATAATTGCGTGTAATAAAAATGTCACTAAAAAGTCATCGAAATGTCATAAAAAAACCGGAAAATCACACCTTTTTTCTCTCAACATCCGAGAGCAAGGACTGATATTTCCGGTTTGCAGAACTAAACGTTCTCGGGCGGATTAATTAGGCACTTTTCCTACAACGCCGTCGACGTAGTAATTCATAGTTACGAGCTTGTCATCAGGGAGAGTTTCTCCAGCTTTAACAGCTTCTTTTCCTTCGTTGGTCTTGATTGGACCTGTAAACGGATGGAATTCACCGCTGTTAATCTTAGCCTTGACTTCTTCCATCTTCTTGACGACGTCCGCAGGCACTTTGTCGGAAATATTCTCAAGAGAGATAGCGCCTTCTTTCAGGTGCATCCAAACAGGCTTGTTATCCCATTTGTTTTCGAGAGCCTGGTTAATCTTCTTCGCGTAGTATGGACCCCAGTTCAATACCAGAGCGGCGATCTGAGCATTTGGAGCAACGGACTTCATATCGCTGTTGTAAGGGATAACCATCTTGCCTGCGGCTTCAGCTGCGGAAGCAACTGCACTGGTGTTGGTGTGCTGGGTGAGGACGTCAGCTCCCTGACCGATAAGAGTCTTAGCGGAGTCTGTATCCTTGGGTGGATCGTACCAAGCGTTAGTCCAAACGACTTTAACCTGAATCTTCGGATTGACGGACTTAGCACCGAGAGTAAAGGCATTGATGCCTTGAAGAACTTCAGGAATTGGGAACGGAGCGACGTAACCGATAACATTGCTCTTAGTAGCGCCGCCTGCAAGCATACCGGCTAGATAGCGGCCTTCATAGAAGCGGATGTTGTAGTTAGTCATGTTGGGAGCGGACTTGTATCCGGTGGCGTGTTCAAACTTGACGTCCGGATATTCTTTAGCCAGCTTCTGCATATAGTTCATGTAGCCGAAGCTTGTACCGAAAATAAGCTTGTTGCCGTCATTGATCATCTGACGGATAACGCGTTCAGCGTCAGCTGTTTCAGGAACATTTTCCACAAAGGTTGTAGTAATTTTGTCTTTGCCAACCTTGTCAATAGCGTACAAACGGCCGATATCATGCTGCTTTGTGTAGCCTACGTCAGCAATCGGAGCAACATAGACAAAGCCAACCTTCAATGGCTCATTGGCTGCTGTTTTAGTTTCAGCAGCTGCTTTCGGCTCCTCAGCCTTTTTAGCGGTGCTTCCTTTGTCATCACAAGCTGTGAGGGCAAAGACGGAAGCAAGGGCGGCAGCAGCCGCAACGAGTTTCAAAGACATTCTCACTCTTTTGTCTCCTAAAGTGAAATTAATGAGAGTAAAAAAACAATCCTAAAAATCATTCAGTTAGTGTGGAATGAACGGTTTGCCAAGCGATGCTGGCATGTTCATTCGAATCCAAGTCGGGTTCCTGGAGAGAAGAGCCAACACAATAATTGTTGCGGCGTATGGTGCCATAGAAATGAATTGCGGTGGAATGGAGATCCCAATACTTTGTAAATTCATTTGAATCATGGTCATACCGCCAAAAAGATAGGCACCTAAAAAGACTCTAAGCGGACGCCATGTACCGAACGTAACCAAAGCTAATGCAATCCAACCTCTTCCTGCAACCATGCCTTCCACCCACAATGGAGTGTAAATCAGCGACAGATAAGCACCTGATAAGCCTATACATGCGCCGCTGAAGGCCAAAGCTGCACAACGGATGAGCGGTACGTTATAACCGAGAGCGTTCGCTGAGGAAGGTGACTCTCCGACTGCTCTGACAACAAGTCCCGGTCTGGTCTTAAACAGGAAGTACCAAATGGCAGGAATCATCAGCAAGGAAAGATAGACAATCCAATGCTGAGAAAAGAACGCTTGACCAAAGAACGGAATTTGGTCCAAAAGCCAAATGCCGTCGGCAGATCTTTCAGGAAGAACCGCTCCTTGGTAAGCAACGCCGATATAGGCTGATAAGCCTCCGCCGAAAATTGCGACGCCCAACCCGGAGGCTTGTTGATTGGCTCTTAAGCCAACCGCAAAAATTGCAAAAAATAAAGCAAAGGCAATGCCGATAATGATGGCGAAAATGAATCCGGCGGCAAAACTTCCCGTTTCTACCGTGGCCATATAAGCGCAAACAGCTGACATCAGCATGATACCTTCGACCCCGAGGTTTAATACGCCCGAACGTTCAGCAACTAAAATTCCTAAAGCGGCCAGAAGCAAAGGCGTACTGGAATTCATGGTTGTTGCGATTAAAGAAGCAGCTACGCTCATGGTGCAACCTCCTTTTTATGGCTGAAGCCGAGCCATTTAAATTTAAAGAACACAAAAGAATCACAAGCCATGATGCAGAAAAGGAGCAAACCTTGGAAAACGCCGGTTAAAGCTGCAGGAGTTCCAAGTCTTGATTGGGCAAGCTCTCCGCCTAGGTAGAAGAGGGCCATAATGAAAGCAGCAGGAACCGTATTAAGCGGTTTCAGACGTGCTACGAACGCAACGATAATGGCGGCAAAGCCATATCCCGGGGAGATTTTAGGAGTTAATTGCCCGATAGGTCCGGTAATTTCTATAACGCCTGCCAGGCCCGCTAAGGCCCCGGAAAGCAGCAGAACAAAGTAAATCATGGCACGGTTAGAGAAGCCCGCGTACGCAGCGGCTTTCGGAGCCATGCCTGAGACTCTGACCTGGAAACCGATGAACATCTTGGACATGATGAGCCAGATGCCGAACAAGGCTAAGCAGACAAGAGCTACACCCCAATGCAGTCTAGTGCCCGGAATCATGATCGGAAGAGAGGCGGCAGTTTCAAACATCGGACTCTGCGGGAAACCAAGTCCTTGCGGATCTCTGAGAGGGGACTGAACCGCCCAGGATAAGAAGAGCTCTGCAATGTAAACAAGCATCAAAGAAACCAGAATTTCATTTGCATTGCACTTGTCTTTGAGCCACGCAACGATTGCCCCGTATAAAGCACCTCCGGCCATTGCTGCGAGCAGGACCCAAATCATGTAAAGCTGACTTTGGTCAGGGCCGGCTTGAAGAGCCACGACACCGCCGGCCAACGCCCCCACGATAAGCTGACCTTCTGCGCCGATATTCCAAACGTTTGCTCGATAGCAGACCAGTAGACCCAAGGCGCAAAGAATAAGAGGCGTCATCTTGACGCCCAGTTCTCCCCAGCCTCTTAATGTCTGGAGAGGCTCAATGCACACTACATACATGGAATAGAAGGGATCTTTTCCCATGAATGCGAAAATCAATCCTCCGATGATCAGTGTTAAAAACACAGCCATGAAAGGAGATAGAGCCGCCAAGAATTTATTGGGATTCGGGCGGTTAAACAGTGCTATCGGAAAATTCATACTGAAGCCTCCTTAGGGGCCTCGGATTTCTGCGGCCAGAGGCCTGACATCCAGCGACCAATTTCTTCAATGGAGACGTCTGATATTTTTACTTGAGGAGAAATCTTGCCTTCACTCATTACAACAATTTCATCGCAGATTTCAAAAAGTTCATCTAATTCTTCGCTGACAACCAACACTGCGCTTCCCCCCGTTCTTTGACGGATGAGAGCGTTACGGATTAAGGCTGCAGCTCCGGCATCCACACCCCAGGTAGGCTGATTAAGAACCAGAATCTTAGGATTGTGCAGAAGTTCTCGGCCGACGATGAATTTCTGCAGATTGCCTCCGGAGAGACTGGCGGCCGGCGCATGACTGCCGCCTGACTTCACCTTGAATTTTTCAATCACGGTTTCAGTAAAGCGGTGAATCATTTTATTTCTCATGAATCCCTTAGCCAAGAATAAATTGCTGGTAAGCAAAGTATTCGATTCAAGAGACATTTCAGGGACTGTGGCTTGGCCGAGACGTTCTTCAGGGACGTATCTCAACCCCATTGCACGTCTATGTTTTACTCTTAGATCTCCTACAGGAGCTCCGCAGATCAAAATTGCATCCTTAGGAAGTAGAGCTTCTCCGGAAATCGCCTTCATTAAGTCAGACTGGCCGTTGCCGGAAATTCCTGCGATGCCGACGATTTTTCCGCATGGAACATGGATTTGACCGGACAGCGGGAAATGGCTCTTGTAGGAAACTTTTTCTCCCCGGAGATTTAAATCGAGGCCTAAAGCCTGTTTGACTTCAGGTTTAGGCAGGATTTCCGGAAGATCATTGCCAATCATGAGTTTGGCTAGATCATCCTCAGAAATCTCTTGAGGATTTACGTTAGCAACTACTTGGCCGCCTCTGATGACGCAGCAGTTCTTCGACAATGCTCGAATTTCGTTGAGCTTGTGCGTAATGAAGATAATTGAAACGCCCTCGGAGGATAACTGGCGCAAGGTTTTGAAAAGGGCCTTTAGCGCTAAGGGAGATAAAACGGAAGTCGGCTCATCGAGAATAAGCAGCTGAGGATTTGTGAGCAACGCACGAAGAATTTCAACACGCTGCCTTTCTCCCATCGAAAGATCGTTGATGACGGCATTCGGGTCGACCTCGAGACCGTAGTGCTTACTCTTTTCTTTAATTTCCTTTTCTAGCTTTGCAAGATTGGTGCCTTCCGGAAGTCCTAAAAGAATATTTTCTTTAACGGTAAGAGTATCAAAGAGCACGAAGTGCTGAAAGACCATGGCGATGCCAAGCTTTCTGGCGTCAGCCGGACTGGAAATGTTGACTCGCTTACCGTTGAAAAAAAATTGGCCTTGATCGGGGACCACAGAGCCAAAGATAATTTTCATGAGCGTACTTTTACCCGCTCCATTTTCGCCAAGTACAGACAAAATCTCACCCGGCATTACTTCAAGCGAAATATCCCGGTTAGCAATGGTGCTTCCGTATCGCTTGGTGATGTTCTGAAGTCTTAGACGTGGGGTCATCTCAGGTTCTCTTAAGAGGAAAGAGAATTTTAACACAGCGGTAACCCTAACCTTAGGACCAAAAGGCTTTACGCAAAATCTAGGTACATTCTTTTCGTCATATAGTAGGTTGAAGACACTCAAATACAAAGAATAGATTGTTTGTGGTTCGAGAGGATAGGTAAATTTATGTTACATGTTTAAACTTTTCCATTTTATAAAGAGGAATAGTTTAAACTTTTCCATCTTATGAAATGGAAAAGTTTAAATGCGGTATATTCCACGACAAATTACAGACCGACTCCTTGCTTCTCCTAAGAACAAGGCAACGCTTTTGTTGGGAGCAAGACAAGTAGGAAAAAGTACGCTATTGAAGCATCTCTTGAGTGATGTGCCTCACTTGTGGGTCTCCGGAGATGATCCAAAAACTTGCTCAGATCTTTCCAAGCTTATTTCTCCGGCTGATTTGAAGCAATACATAGGAGATAACAAGGTTTTTGTAATAGATGAGGCGCAAAGGATTGACAGTATTGGTCTGCTTCTTAAAAGATTGGTCGACTTGCAATTGGATTGCAGAATAATGGCAACCGGTTCAAGTTCCTTGGATTTGGCCTCCGGCGTGTTTGAGTCTGCTGCCGGTAGAATTCGAGCTTATCAGTTAATGACTTTTTCACTGGAAGAGTTGACTAAGTTTTTTGGCTGGGGGAAGGTCAGTCAAAATCTGTCTGATAGGTTGGTGTATGGAAATTATCCTTTTGTGGTGGAAGAAGATCCTTTCGAAGCAGAACAAAACCTTTCCATGCTTTTCCAATCCGTGGCCTTCAAAGATATCTTCTCTCTTTCCGGCATCAGAAAACCTGCTGGATTTACTCGATTGGTCGAGATATTGGCCTATCGCATTGGCGGTCTGTGCACGGTTGATTCTCTTGCTAAAGAGTGCGGACTGAGCGCTTCAGCGGTAGAAAATTATTTGTCTTTGCTTGAGCAGTGTTTTCTTATTAAGGTTTTGCCATCATTTTCAAAGAATTTGGCAAATGAACTAAAAAAATCAAAGAAGATTTACTTTTGTGATGTGGGCCTAAGAAATGCCGCCATTGGTGATTTTCGTCCGTTTTCTACTCGTCCTCCTGAAGAGCAAGGAGCGTTATTTGAGAATTTTTTCATTATGGAGCGAATTAAATTTTCGCTCTACCGTAATCCTCTGGCTCGACATTATTTCTGGCGAACAAAAAATCGCGCAGAGGTTGACCTCATTGAGGTCAATAATCAGCAAATGACAGCTTTCGAAGTAAAACTTTCACGAGAAAATGTCGCGGCTCCCCCTTCATTTGTAAACGCCTACCCCGATGCAGATTTTTTTGTTGCCAACCAACATAACTTACAAAAATATTTGTTGGAACAGCATTAGAAGGAAGCGAATGGATAGGAGAAAAGGCAGAAGAGCTCCGTATGCGCAGGGTGCCGTACTTCAGTGTCATAGAGCCGTAATCTTTCTGAAATTAAACCGTCATAAAGCAAAAATAGAATCACGGCAACTTGTTGAACAGACAACATTGTCGTGAAATCTCTATGAATTCAAAAGAAACTCAGAAAAAAACAAAATTATCGGCCGAGAACGTAAATTTCTACTATGGCGAAAAGCAAGTAATTAAAGACGTCTCCCTCTCTTTTAAAGAAAATGAAATTACGGCTTTAATTGGTCCTTCGGGCTGCGGAAAAAGTACTTTCCTTCGTTCTCTGAATCGTATGAACGATTTAATTGAGTCATCCAGGATAGACGGCCTCATTACTCTCGAAGGAGAAGACATCAATTCTAAGGAATGTGATGTTGTTGAGCTCCGCCGGCGTGTCGGCATGGTTTTTCAGAAACCAACTCCATTTGCTAAAAGCATCTTCGAAAACGTGGTCTACGGCGTAAGACTTAACGGTATCAAAGATAAAGAAGAGCTGATGAATATTGCCGAGGAGAGTCTTAAAAAGGCAGCTTTATGGAATGAAGTCAAAGATCGTCTCCATCAATCAGCTTTGTCTCTTTCCGGGGGCCAGCAGCAAAGACTATGTATTGCGAGAGCCTTAGCTGTTTCTCCGGAGGTCTTATTAATGGATGAGCCTGCAAGTGCGTTGGACCCGATCGCTACGGAAAAATTGGAAGAGGGTATTAAAGAGCTGAAGAACGATGTTTGTATTGTCATCGTTACACACAATATGCAGCAGGCCGAAAGAATCTCGGATAAAACAGCCTTCTTTTATATGGGTGAATTGATTGAGTGGGGGGACACGAAGAAGATCTTCCACTCCCCCGATTGCATGAAAACAGCGCAATATGTCAGCGGTTCTTTTGGCTGATGTAGTTATTCCGGAAGCTGCGTAGTCTGCAGAATGTCGAGCAGCTCGGCAGGATCTGTAGAACGCGGCCAAAGGACGCTCGCTCTTTTAGAAATGAAGCCTTTATTTTGGGCATTTTCCAGGAAACGGAAGAGGTCGTCATAGTAGCCTTCAAAATCCAAGAAGCCTAACGGCTTTTTGAAGATTCCTAACCAATTGCTTGTAAGGACTTCGAAAGTTTCTTCCATGGTTCCGATACCGCCGGGTAAGACCACAAAATAGTCAGCCATCTGTCCCATCAGGCGCTTTCTTTCAGCCATGGTCGGCGTGATAATGAGCTTAGAGAGGTTGGCTTCGGGACGCTCGACGTTATAAAGAATTTCAGGAATAACTCCGGTCACATGTGCACCGGCACTGAGAGCCGCTTGAGAAACGATTCCCATCAAGCCGGTTCCGCCTCCGCCGAAGACCATATCCATTCCATGTGAACCAATGGCAGTGCCGAGAGATTCCGCTAATTCCTTGAAAGCAGGATCGTCACCGAGGTGAGAACCGCAGAATACACATACTGTTTTACGCATTTTGCCAAAAACAAAAATCCTCACCCAACAGAAGATGTGAGTGAGGAAAATTTACAAATAAGATTACTGAGCTGTGCCGGTGCCGTTGACTGTGTTGGCTTCAGCAGCTTGAGCAGCCTGAGCCTGCATAGCTTCTTGCTGTACACGCTGAGCGAACATGGCTTGGAAGTCGATTTCGCCCATGTAGACAGGAGGCATGCCTGCACGTGTCAAAAGATCGGACACATTGGAACGCAAGTACGGGTAGATGGCTGCCGGGCAAGTGATGCCAAGAATCATCGGGAGATGTTCCTGAGGGATGTTGTGAATGAAGAAGATACCGGCTTGTTTGCATTCAACCAAGAAAACAGTCTGTTCCTGACCATTTGCTTTTGACTTTGCTGTGACAGTTCCGCGGACGACAACTTCAAAAAGATCTTCAGCGTCAGCAAGCTTAGTCTGTTCAACGTCAACTTGAATGCTGATTTCAGGAGCGTCCTGAAGAAGGAAAATCTGAGGAGCGTGCGGCATCTCGAGAGAAGCATCTTTCAAGTAGATGCGCTGGATGGCGAACTGAGGTCCGTTTTCTTCCTGTGCTGGAGCTGTGTTTTGGTTTTCAGCCATTTAATAGTCCTTTATTAAAAATGAGATTGAAGAAACAGATTAATGTTTCCTTTTTGCCTTTTCTTTTCTATTGATCGCAAGGTTGGTGAGCGGAAGCTTGGCAGCCTGCCATGCAACAATACCGCCTTCGAGTGTGTAGACTTCTGCGAATCCCTTACCCTTCATGTCTTTTAATGCTTGAGCTGTACGGCGTCCGTTTTGGCAGACAAGGATAACAGGTCTGTTTTTATCCAAGGTACCGAGTTTTGCCATCAGATCTTCGGTTGGAATGTTGACGGAGCCGGCCAAGCTGCCGGTTGCAAATTCTTTTGGAGTTCTGATGTCAACTAATTGAGCATTCTTGTCGTTGACTTTGATAACAACTTCTGCAGGGCTCAGACCAGAATTTTTTCCTTTGGACAAAGATGGAAATGCCAAAAGAATACCTGAGCCGACAAAGCACAGAATGAGGAGAATATTTTCAGTAAGAAATTCCATTTTGGAAGCTTTTCGTAAGTCTAAGATTTATCGTTTTATTTGATAGGTTTCTGGCCTATCAAATAATGCCAGTTACTTTAAACTTCATATTATGGAAGAAATTGACCTCCTATTACAACTATAAATTTGAAAGGAGACATATTTCTCGCGGCTGATTTATGGAGGGACAAAAATAATCAAACAAAGAAAAAAGTTGAAAACACTTTTCGACAGAAAGATCGAAAAGCCGTTACAGAGGAGCAGGAAGCTCTTCCGTCGATAAAGAAATATTAGGACAGCGGACTATTTGAGTCATTTCCACCGGCATTTCGCCAATTGCTTCAGCACACTTTAGAAAGCATTTGACTATATGGCGCAAACTCCAAAACAAATTCCAAGAAGCGCCACTTTCCGTAATGCGTCAAGGATAATGAAGCGCTTCTTAGGTAAAAAAGATTGTCCGAAGTCATTTCTTCGTCATTTCAGTTTGTCGTACTCCTCGTCTGTCACAGGTTCGAGCCATTCATTGGAAGTGTTTTCTCCCGGAAGCTCGAAGGCCAGATGAGCGAACCAACTGTCGGCCGCCGCTCCGTGCCAGTGCTTTACGTTAGCCGGAATGTGGATGACCTTACCAGGCAGAATCTCCACCGCTGGTTTGCCTTCCTCTTGATACCAGCCGCGGCCTCCTACGCCGATAAGCATCTGGCCGCCGTCCTTTGTCGCTTTATGGATATGCCAGTTGTTGCGGCAGCGAGGCTCGAAAGTGACATTTGCTATGGGAACCTGCTTGTCCGATATAAAAGCGAGGTAGCTGTTGCCGATGAAATACTGCGCATAGGCAGTATTAGGTTCGCCTATCGGAAAAATCATCTCACGTTGGAAGGCGGCTTTGGCATCTTCTCCAGCCGTATCTTCGGTCCATACGCCTTTGGCGAGGTTGAACGCCGCCCAAGCCTTAGGCCAACCAGCATAAAAACCGATATGAGTAATGATTTCGGCAATCTCGGAGCGCGAAATTCCGTTTTTCTTTGCCGACTGGAGATGGTATATGAGCGAATTATCAGTTATACCTCTTGACTAATAAGCGACGTAATCGTGATCAAACTGCGGTCACGCAGATCAAGTTTATCGGTGCGGCTCCATACTTCGCCAAAGAGGACATCGTCGTTGAGTTCCGCAAATTTAGGGGCGAAGTCGCCGAGTTGGTCGCGCCCTGCTGTCTGTACTATTTTTTCCTGTGCCATAATGTTGAAAGTTAATATGCTAAATATTATTGCCAAAAGAATTTTTTCATAATCGTTCATTACTTATTGGTGCGGATGACTTGAAGACGATAATGAGTTGCACCAACGCCAATTTTTTCAGCCATCTCAAGAGACTCGACAAAGTGTTCTTGTTCCCACTGCCTTCTGGTTTGTTCGTTAGGAGCAAAGCCATAGACAATGTCTACCGCAGCCTGATCACAGGCAATCGGATCAATGCTGAGAAGTATCCCGATATCGCCAATATTCTTTGCTCCGTCACAAGCATCCCGTCTTTGAGGCTCAAGCGAATCAAGGATGTTGAAGAAAATCCACCTTCCCGGTTTGAAATCAAGCGCAGCTTTGACGGCATCCGCCATGGATTCACTGGTGACCTTTTCTCCGGCAGATGAAAAATAGTCAGTTATTGTGCCTCCGCTGTGGATCTGAGCTGCTCCTTTGGGAGTTCCCAGGCAGATGGAAAGATTTTTCATTGAGCCTCCATAGCGAGGAAGATTATGACCTTTAAAGCGCACAATGGAGATTAACGAGTCGTAGTCAGCGAGCTTGGCTCCGGTGATAAATGTCTTGAGGTGATAACCACCTTTTACGGGAAGCGCAATCTCACCTTCCGAGTCCAATATTTCAATCGGACCAGCCTTGTCGAAGCCGTTTGCTTTTGCGGTTTCCAAATGTGCTCGTGTATTGCTGCGGGCGCCGTCAAAGTAGTTACTGTCGATCATGGTCCCTTTGACATTTTCAATCAGCGGCTTTATCAACATCGGGTCGATTTTTACGGCACTGTCTCGAACGTTGGAGAACGTCATTTTGATGCCGACTTTGCCGGAGACTTTGTACTGACTGGCTTCTAGAAGCTTGAGCATTGCCTCAGAAGAAACTATCGGACTGTAGAATACGACCGGCGCGTTTTTGTCTTCGGTCAGATGAGGAAGCCTGATGTTTGCAATCGGCGTGCCGGCTAAGAAGTTTTCTTGAGCATGAAGGACAGAGGCCAAATGACTGCCAAAGTTAAGAAGACTCAGCATGCCAAGGCTATTTAGAAGTTTTCTGCGTTTCATTTTCATTCTCTGAAAAGTAAGTCGTTTTTAGCTCAGAGAGCTTTCTTCTAATGTTTTGCGCTCCAAACCTTATTTAAAAAGTCAGACATGAATTCGTAGTGCTCTTTCGTTTCCGGAGCTTTGGGAACCAAATAGTATTGAGCATGCGAGAGGCCTTCATAGACAATCAGGTCTGCGGGTACTTTGTTCTTCAGTAAGTTGCGATGCATTCTGACGGTGTTGCTTAAAAATAAGTCACGTGTTCCGGAAATCAGCAAGGTTGGAGGAAACGCTTTTAAAGTGCCATTGGAAGCATTAACCGGTGAGAGCAAAGGAGACTTGTAGTCATGACCATTGGCATAAGCTTTGGCCGCAGCATCAATCATGCCGTCGTATGTGCCGAGAATATTATCAACCTTGTCGTTGACGAAGTAGCTGTCGCCTTTCTTGCCAAGCTCAGACCATGGTGTACCGGCGATAATTGCAGCAGGCATAGGCAGTTTATTTTGATGTGCCTGGATAGGCAGAATAAGAGCCATTCCGCCGCCGGTTGAAGTTCCAAAAACTGCAATGTCTTGTGGACTGTATTGAGCAAGAAGAGCTTTATAGACTGTTAGGGCGTCATCGATAGCAGCCGGGAAGGGGTGTTGAGGTGCCATGCGGTAGTCGACACAAACAAGCTTATAGCCTTCCAGGCCTGCCATTAAAAGAGCCTCTCCAAGTCCCGAACGTTCATGTCCCAGAACGTAGCCGCCGCCGTGAAAATAGAGAATGACCTTATTCTCAGCATTCTTTTTAATGTGCTTCGGCTGAAGAATAAAGACAGGAATACCATTCATCTTTTCTTCAAAGATTTGTACTCCTAGAGATTTCGCAAGTTTAAGGTTGTTAGGTGTGGCCGAGGCAACATAGCCCTTTTGTATTTTTTCCCAATCTTCTATCGTTTGAGGCGTCTGCAGCCAGAAATTCGAAAGAGGAGCGCTGACTGCGGCTGTCATTTCCGGACTTAAATCGGAATGAATTGGAAGTGCGGAGGAAGAAGCAATCGATCCTTGGAGACCGAGGACGATAGAGAGAAGGATGAGTGATTTTTTCATGAAAAACTCCTAAAGTCCATTAACAACGGCAAGAGCGTTTAAAGTTCTTGGAAAGCCGTTGAGAGGAAGAGCGATCTGTAACGCGTCAACGAGATTCTGCTTTGTGTATCCTTCTTTCAGATTTGCCGCCCCATGAGCCTTTAACTGAGGCTCGCAAGCACCTAACGCGGCAATGCAGGAGAAAACAGCTAGTTCTCTTTCTTTAATATTCAGGCCGCTTCGAGTATAAAAATCGCCGAAACAGTAACCGGATAAATCATCAATCATCAGCGGCTTCATATTGTCGGGTGTATTTTTGTGCATTTGAGTAATGGTATTGCCAAAAATTGCCGTCTGGACTTCAATGCCTTTTTCGAGTCGGTTGTTGTCAGTGACTGTGGTCTGGGACGGCAGAGGAAGTTCAATGTGATGCTCTTTAAATGCTGCGTTGACGCCTCGCATTGTTTGTTCCACTCGCCCGATTCCAACATAAGGAGCGGTTTGGTACACAGCTTCTCTGATAAGCAGTGGTTGTACTCCGGCTCTAAGAGCATCGGAAGCAATTTCGCAGGCTTGAGTTTCAAGAGCCTGAGCAGCACATACGGCAAGCAGAGAGATGAATTTCTCTTCAACAGTGAGCGTACTTCCGCGAGAGTCCAGAGAGAGAAGACGATTTTTAATTTTGAGGAGGTCTTCGTCGGAAGGAATTGAAGCTTCAGAAAGCGGTGCCGACGAGGCCAAGGATCCTGTTGTACCGACAACTGATGCAAGTAATAGATGACGTCTTAAAAATTTTGGCATATTGAACTCCTTGTTTCCCGTCTAAATATTGTCGCTATGGATGCGGGTCTAACCGTATGATTAGTTTAAGAAAAAGAGTTAATTATTTCCAATGAGAATTTATAATGAAAACAATGCATAAAATTCATAAATAATCTAAAGACCATGGACCTCAAAGTTCTAAAAGCATTTTTAGCTGTCTGTAAGACAGGCAACATAACAAAAGCAGCTGAAGAAATTTATTTGTCCCAGCCGGCTCTATCCCGCCAAATTCAAGATTTGGAAGAGGAGCTCGGCTGTAAACTTTTGAATCGTCATACTCGAAGTCTGTCTCTTACGGAAAGCGGCTATTTGTTCCAGTTAAGAGCCCAAGAAATTCTTGAACTGAGTGCACAAGCCAAACGCGAACTCTCACAGCAGGGTGAACTTGGTGGCACTATCGTGCTTGGTGTAGTTGAAAGCTCCGTGATGGAATACCTTTCGAAAAAAATAAAGAGGTTCCGGGAAAAACATCCTCGAATCAGATTTCATATCCATTCGGCAGCGGGAGATGAGCTAAGAAGAAAAATTGATTCAGATAAATTGGATCTTGCCGTGTTGATAGAGCCGGTGGAAATTGCTAAATACAAGAGTCTTCCGTTAGAGACAAAAGAGCGGTGGGGTCTGGTAGTGAAGGAAGACTCTGTTGAAGAGGGGCGACTCGCTTTTTCCAAAAAAGAAGCGGCATCTCTGGAATTAATCCTGCCGTCAAGAGACATTGTTATCGAGGAGATTTGTGAATGGCTTGGAGTTCCGGAGAAAGATCTGAAGATTGTTGCCTTGCATAATCTTCTATCGAATGCAACAGCCATGGTTCAAAACGGTCTAGGTTCATCTCTATGTATCGAGGGTAGCTTTACCAATCGCGGCTGTCCGGGATTGCGCTTTGTGCCGATTGAGCCGGAAATGATTTCTGGCCATGTCCTGATTCGGAAAAAGAATAAGTCTCTGTCCAAGATAGCCGAGCAGTTTTGGGAATTTTTGGAGGAAGAAGTTAGGAAGGAGCATGAGGCCAAGACCTGATGAGTGCTACTGACTTCTGTGTTCTGAGGATCGGCTGAATTGAATGCAGAGACAAAAATGAAGAGACAAAAATGAAGAGACAAAAATGAAGAGACAAAAATGAAGAGAGATAAACGTAATTGCAAATAATTCTCGATATCATCTTATTCCAGAAAGAGCGACTGCAAAAATAACCAAGGAGAACATCATGGCGTCATTTGAGATGGGAGTGCAACTTCTTAAAAACATGCTTATTAAGAAGAAGAGCTACTCAGCTTTCTATGCTGACGAGAGCGATGCCCTGCATAAAGCCTTTCCTGCAAAAGCAACGGTTCATGCAGGACCATTCGGGATTCCCATGTTATGGAACTCGGCACGAAACTTTCTGGAGAAGAAGTCGTTTGAACCTAGAAAAACAGAAGGAATTGCTTATGTTCATATTCCTTTTTGCGAAAGCCGCTGTCTTTTCTGCATGTTCTACCAGAATCCGTACTCGAAAGAAGCGTCAAATGCATACACGGACACTCTCATAAAGGAATTCGAACTCTGGAACGGCCGAGCTGCACAAAATTCTGCACCTATCAAGGCTCTGTATTTCGGAGGCGGAACACCGACAGCTCTTGAGGCTTCCGATATCAAGAAGATCCTTGGAGCAGCGCGTAAAAACTTACCTCTTGCAAAAGATTGCGAGATTACCTTCGAAGGCCGTATACATGGTTTTTCCGATGACAAACTCGAGGCTTGCTTAGAAGGAGGCGTAAATCGTCTATCCATCGGCGTCCAGACATTCAATCCGGAGATTCGGCGCGAAATGCAGCGTTTAGACTCTCCTGAATTTATCATCCGCCGTTTGGAAGAGATTGGTATGCATGAGAATCTTGCAGTGGTAATCGATCTTCTCTTCGGCTTTCCCGGACAAAAGGGAAAGGTGTGGACTGAGGATTTGAGAATTGCTGCTGAGCTGCCGATTGACGGGGTGGATTGTTATCAACTGAACGTTTTTGAAAAATCTCCTTTGAACACCCGCATTAAATCCGGACTATGCGAACCTGCAGCTACTTTGGCAGAGGCGGCTGATATGTATGCAGAAAGCGTTGAGAAGTTTTCTTCCCATCCGGATTGGCATCGTTTGACCAATACGCATTGGGCAAAAACGCCGCTGGAACGTAATCTTTATAACCGCTTGGCAAAAGGTCCTTCCGACTGTCTGCCGTTTGGCTGCGGCGCGGGCGGCAAATTATTCGGATATAGCTGGATGCAGGAACGCAAACTAGCAAAGTGGAGCGAGATGGTCGAAAAAGGACTGAAGCCGGTTTTTGTCATGATGAAGCCTCAAGAGCATTGGACGTTAATGCGGACATTGGCCAGCAGCGTAGAGTCAGGCCCATTCAACTTGCGTGAGATTGGAGGCAATTTCAACGTTGACATCGAAAAGCCTTTGAAGCCGGTGATGGAACAATGGATTAAAGCGGGCCTTTTAGAGAAATCCGGCGATGTTTACAGCCCGACGATTGCCGGTCAATTTTGGTACGTTACCATGGCTCAGCTGGCTACCGAAGCGCTGACAATGGTCATTTCCAAGGACGATTCTTTTAAAGCAGATCCGATTACGCAGAGCGTATATTCGCCAAATCAAGCTGAGGCTTGGCTTAAGACAATTAACAAGCGAGAGGAATAGAGAAGACATTTCTCAAAGCTGCGTAGTTTCCAATGGTCTACCTCTTCAGAATGAGGAGAACTTCTATTTTTGGGAAGATTCAGATGACAGCAAATACTAGGCTTGAGTTCAAGCACTGGTAAAATGGAAATTCATTTTTCAATTTCCTTCGGAAAACTATATGTACAAAATCGTTTTGATGAGACACGGCGAAAGCCAGTGGAATCTCGAAAACCGTTTCACAGGCTGGGTAGACGTTGATTTGACCGAAAAAGGCCGTAAAGAAGCCGCATTGGCCGGAAAGCTGTTAAAAGAACAGGGATTTGTCTTTGATCTCTGCTACACCTCCGTGCTTAAGAGAGCTATCAGAACACTTTGCATTGCTTTAGATGAGCTCGACCAACTCTATCTTCCTGTTATCAAAGATTGGAGATTGAACGAAAGACACTACGGTGCTCTTCAGGGACTGAACAAGAAAGAAACGGCTGAAAAGTTCGGCAATGAACAAGTCATGATTTGGCGCCGCTCTTACGACGTTCCGCCTCCGGCATTGTCCAAGGATAGCCCGATGTGGCCGGCTAATCAGCCTCGTTATCGCTTGGAAGATCCGGAACTGATGCCTTTGACGGAATGCCTCAAAGATACAGTGAAGAGAGTAGTTCCTTATTGGGAAAATGAAATCGTTCCGAAGATCCGCGAGGGCAAGCAGATCTTAATTACAGCTCACGGCAACTCCTTGCGTGCTTTGATTAAGCATTTGGACAACATCAGCGATGCTGACATCGTTGGTTTGAATATTCCGACGGGAACTCCTCTTGTCTATGAATTAGATGAGAACATGAAGCCAATCAAGAGTTACTACCTAGGCGACCAAGAAGCCATTAAAAACGCAATGGCAGCAGTGGCTGCACAAGGTAAGGCAGGAAAGTAAACTGAAAACTCAGTCTGTTTTGAGAACCGCTGCTGTCTTATTGCTGACGGCAGCATTCTCGTTTAGTACGATGACAACAGGTTTCGCGGCGCCGAGTCCGGAACCTGCGACATCTTCTAGTCAAAAGAAAGCCAAAACGGTTAAAAAGACCGTTCAAAAGAATTCTGCCGTTAAAAAGAAAGTGACGGCTAAAAAAACAACCGCAAAAAAACAAACCGCAGCGAAGCGTTCCTCTCAGCAAAAAACAACTAAAAAGAGAACCTCTTCTGCCTCAAAGAACGTTTCGGTCAGTCAAGTTTCTCAACAAAGAAGTAATACGCAGCAAAGAATCGAGAAGCTGCAGGCCTCAATGGCTGAGGCTCAGACTAACAGAACAAATATTCAGGCTGAACTGCAGAAATCAGAGAAAGAAATCGGTAAAGTACGTCAAAACCTTCAAAATCTGCAGAAAGAGCGCCGTGTCGTTGAAAGAGATCTTCGCAACCAGCTTCGCCAAAAGCAAAAGATCGAAGACGCAATGGCTCAGGAAAGAAAAATCTTGAGTGAAATCGACAAACAACGCTTGGAACAGATCAGTCTTCAAGACGCTCCGGACTGGCTTGGAAAAAGCGACCCGCACCAGAAAGCCAGGGCTGAGGCTTTGCTCGAACTTCTAAGGGAGCGTTCTGAGACTTCTTATAAGAAACTTGAAGAACAGCAAAAACAGCTTGCAAAAGTTGTGTATGCATCTCGAGTTTCCGGAGAAAAGCTGCGAAATAATGTCAGCAGCGAACGCCAGCAGCAGCAAAAACTGGTAAACGAAAGAAGAGAGCGCCAAAGGACGGTTGTTCGTCTGGAAAAAGATTTGGCGATGAAGGCAACAACGCTCAAGAAACTTGAGCAAGACGAAAAACGACTCGCCAGCTTAGTGACGAAGCTGCAAAATCAAAAGAAAACGGCTTATCGTCCTCCTGTCGCAAAGAAAGGTACGACAGAAAAAGCGGTTGCGGCTTCCGCACCAAAGACACAGAGCGGACTTGTGCTCGTCTCTTCCGGCATTCCTGTTTTTGGAAAAGTTGCAGCATCTTACGGCCAAAAACGTGCCGGGGATAAGAACATGGGCAATTGGAAAGGCGTAGTATTCAGCGTCAATGAAGAGCAGCCGGTTAAAGCTGTCCGTGCCGGAAAAGTTGTCTTTGCCGATTACCTAAGAGGCTATGGAAACTTATTGGTTATTGACCATGGACGGGGCTATTTTACGGTTTACGGCAACAACTCTTCGATGGAAAAAGATATAGGTGATTTGGTAGAGGCCGGAGAAATTATTTCTCATGTTGGTTCAAAAGAAAGCGATCTCTCGGTTTTATACTTCGAGTTGCGTCACAATGGGAAACCAATTAATCCGAATAAGTGGCTAAAACTTTGATAATCTTGAATAATTTTCTAAAAGCTAACTAAAAAATATTATGAAAAGTGGAATCCGCGGCATCATCTTAGTCAGCATAGGGATGATTGCAGGTGCAGTGATCGGTGCCGTTACGGCCGAGCCGGTTGCTAATAAAAAAACAACTCTTCCCTTAAGTGAAATCAGACAGTTCACCGATATCTATGGTGCTGTAAAACAATTCTATGTCGAGCCCGTCTCAGATAAAAAACTGATGAAGGGAGCGATTTCGGGAATGCTTCATGGGCTGGATCCGCACTCCGCTTTCCTCGACGAAGAATCTTTTAAAGAGCTTCAGGAAGGAACAATGGGCGAATTCGGAGGTCTCGGTATTGAAGTTACCTCTGATCCGGCGGGTGTTAAGGTAGTTTCTCCGATTGACGATACCCCGGCAGCCAATGCCAATGTCCGTGCAGGCGACGTTATTTACAAAATTGACGGCAAGCTTATCCGTGACGTTCCTTTGAATGATGCCGTTAAGATGATGCGCGGCAAGCCGAACACACAGATCGATCTTTCTATTCTGAGAAAAGGAGAGAAAGCTCCTCTGAACATCAAACTGACGCGTGCCATCATTAAGGTTAAGTCCGTTAAATTTAAGCCTCTTCCTGACAACATGGGATATGTGCGTATTTCACAGTTCCAAGAAAGAACGAATTCGGAACTGGCTAAAGCCATCAATGAACTGGCTAAGACAGACAACTTGAAGAACGGCTTAGTCTTAGATTTGCGCAACGACCCGGGCGGTTTGCTCAATGCTGCCGTCGGAGTTTCTGCGGTTTTTCTACCGAAGGGAGTCAAAGTCGTTTCTACTAAAGGACAGGTTGAAGAGGCTAAAAAAGATTATTTGACCGTTCCTGCCGACTATAGAACAACTAAAGATGATGATCTTATTGAGCGTCTGCCGCCGGCAATTAAGAACATCCCGTTGGTTGTTCTCGTTAACGGGGCTTCTGCCAGCGCCAGTGAAATCGTGGCCGGTGCTCTGCAGGATCATAAGCGCGCTGCAATCTTAGGGACCAAGACTTTCGGAAAAGGCTCCGTTCAGACTGTCATCCCATTGAGAGGCGATGCGAAGAACATGGCCATCAAACTGACGACGGCAAGATACTTCACGCCTACAGGACGCAGTATTCAGGCCAAAGGAATTGTCCCAGATGTTGAGGTAAAAGATACGGCGGAAGGAAATTTCTTAGACTTTGATATCCGCGAAGCTGATCTAGCCAACCACTTGGAGGTTGAGGATGCTTCAGCTCCGAAGCCTGTTCCCGTGGATGCAAGTAAGCAGAAGCCGGCAGGACAGATTAAGGAGAAGGTGGTCGATGAGAAGGGAGAAGAAAAGAAACCTGCTCCCAAGTTCTATAAGTACGGGGAGCCGGACGATTACCAACTCCAGCAGGCAGTCAAGTATCTGAAAGAAAAGCCGAATGGTACAAAACCTGCTAAAAATCCACGCATTAAAGAGCGGATTGAGCCTATCAACCAACCGAAGAAATAGCAGTATTGATTCTTAAGAAAACACCTCCTCGCGTAAAAACAAGGAGGTGTTGCTGTCTTGAAAGCGGAACCGATCCTAAGAACGGATGCCTAAAGCGGTACAGATAAGCTTGTCTACGGAATCCGGTTCGGTGTTTGTCCGTTGGATGCCTTTAGAGAAAGAAACCCACTGTCCGAGAATGAGGGAGAACAGCAGTTCGCTTCTGACCTGGACATCGTAGTCGGAAAAGATTTCCATCTGTGCAACGGCAAGACTCAAAGACTGCTTGAGCTGTGTACGCAGCTTGCTGAAAAGAAGATTGAGTCTTTGTTGAAGTCTTTCATCCTCTTGAGTCAGGAAATCGCCGCACATCAGAATTACCATGCCGGGATTGGTGCGCGTCAAGCTAATCAAAGTTGTGGCAATCATGCGCGCCTGATGCATGCCCGATGGATTGGACTGATGAATCTGATTAACCGCTGTAAAGACGGCGCTTTCAACATAGGCGATCAGAGCATCATACATTTGAGCTTTGCTGGCAAAATGCCGGTACAAAGCAGCCTCGGACAGGCCGAGATGGGCGGCCAGGACCTTCGTCGTAATGTGTTTTTGTTTAGAACTCTGGAGAAGGTCTACAAGGGCCTTCAAAATATCCAGTTTTCTTTCCCCCGGTTTCGCTTTTCTTGTTTTTGGTTTTTGGATTTCTTCTTCCATTCTTATTCCGATTTAATCATCGTTCCCACGCCTTCAGGAGTCAGGATTTCCAACAGCAGACAGTGGTCGACGCGGCCGTCAATGATATGTACGGCTTTCACTCCGTTTTTTGCAGCTTCCAAAGCGGAAGAGATCTTCGGATACATACCCCCGGAAATGGTACCGTCTTCAAATAAGGCATCGATTTCCTTGGAAGTTAATCCGGTAATCAAATTTCCTTCTTTGTCTAAAACGCCCGGTGTATTAGTAAGCATCACGAGCTTTTCAGCTTTCAAAACTTCAGCCATCTTGCCTGCGACAACGTCAGCATTGATGTTGTAGGCAAGCTCATCTTCTCCTAAACCTACCGGAGAGATGACCGGAATGAACGCATCGTCCTGAAGAGCTTTTACGACAGCCGGATTGATGGATTCAATTTCACCAACCTGTCCGACATCATAAAATTTGTCAGGATTCTGATAGTCACGAAGCTTCAGGCGCTTTGCTTTAATTAAGCAGCCGTCTTTGCCGTTTAGGCCGACGGCTTGACCGCCGAAGCTATTAATCAATGTGACCAAGTCTCCCTGAACCTGACCGCAGAGCACCCACTCAACAACTTCCATGGTTTCTGCATCGGTCACCCGCATTCCTTGAATAAACTCGCTTTCTTTGCCGACTTTCTTCAAGGCCTTCCCAATCTGCGGGCCGCCCCCATGCACGATAACGGGGTTCATGCCTACCAACTTCAGAAGAACGACATCGCGTGCGAAAGCACGTTGAAGTTTTTCATCGGTCATGGCATTGCCGCCGTATTTAACCACAATCGTTTTGCCATGAAACTTCTGGATGTATGGCAAGGCGTCCGATAAGATTTCCGCCTTCAGCTGGGGCGGAACATATGCATTGCTAAGGTTACTCATAGTCTTCAAGCAAAATGGGAACACGAAATTAATAACCGTGAATACTACCATTCAGGAACGTTAGAATAAACTCATACAGGTATTCATTTGAGGACATTACCAATGAAACAAAGTTTCGAGTTGTCAGGTGTAAATTGCATGCATTGTGTTGCAAGAGTTAAGAAAGCTCTTGAACCGCTCGCAGAAAGTGTTGAAGTCACTTTGTCACCGGCACTGGCTGTTTTGACCGTTAAAGAACCCGTTAGCTTAGAGAAGGTTAATAAAGCTCTTGCCGAAGCAGGTGATTACAAAGCCGTAGCTTTGAATTAATTCCAATTCGTTCAAGCTAAAAAACCTCGCTTCCGTTAAAAGAAGCGAGGTTTTGAGCTAGTTTGCGGCTAGATTTCAAAAGTTCCTTTTACAAGGAGCTCTCTGTCCTTCATCATCATCCGGCCTTTGCTTAGGACATGCTTCAAATTCCAATCTTGATCGAATAAACACAGATCGGCGCTGCAGCCGCCGTAGAGTTCGCCTTTGCCGGTCAGCTCGAGACCGCGGGCGACGTTTTTCGTTAAGAGAGGAAGAACTTTTTCTGGAGAGTGGCCTCGTCCAATCAGTTTCTTGAGGTCTCTTAAGTTGCAGGCAACACCGCCTACACCTAATCCAATCATTTCACCTTTATCGTTAAAGCGCGGAACAGAACCGTGACCGTCCGAACTCATTGTGATAAGGCTAGGCTCGATTCCGGCCTCCCAAGCCGCTTCAACCGCATCAGCGGGACTTTCGAAGCAGCAAGAGCCGCCTGTGGTGATATCGATGCGGCCGCCGGCCTTTGCAAATTCCAATGCTTGTTCAAAGACGTATTTGTCGCGGGCACAGTGTGTCGGGCGGATATGGCGGATTGGAAAGCCGCGTTTAACGATTTCTTCATACATTTCGAAGGCGCCGCGGACGTTACCGGTGTGAATGTGAAGAACGCCAATCTTTCCTGCAATCATGCCGCCGACGCGAATGTCTGTCAGCAGGTGGAGAACTTGTTCGACAGTCGGGAAGGAAGAACGGTGATCACCTAACGCAATCTTCACCCCGAGGACTTCCGGAACCATAAACAGATCGCCTTTGACGCTGCCGGTTAAGGTTGTCGGTGGGAAAGCATAGTTGCTTGTGTACATCCAGGCGGTGACGCCTTCAGCTGTCAAAGCTCTTACCTTAGCGAGCAAGTTCTCGATGGAGCGAGTAACGCTGTCTGTTCCGGATACTCCTACCAAGCTCGTTGTGCCGCATTCGATTAACTCGCTGAGCATAATCTCGGGTGTACGGGTTTTCGGACCGCCTTCTCCGCCGCCTCCGGTGACGTGAATGTGCTGGTCAATAAAACCCGGCGTCAAAATCATTCCCTTGGCATCGAGAGTCTCCAGTTCCGGCAGACAGGCTTGTAAGTTTTCTCCGATGGCGGCGACCTTATCGTTGACTACGAGAACATCTTTAATTCCAAGATCGTCAGGACTGTAGACGTGAGCATTTTTAATAAGTAATGCCATTAGATTCTCCTTAAGGAATTAGATGAAAATCAAGCTTGATGTTACAGAAACAATCATGGCAATGATCATCACAGGAATAGTCCGGCGGATAAGAGCGATAGGAGTCAGACCCGTAATACCGGATACAGCGATGATAACGCCTGCAATCGGGCTCATTGTGCGGGCGATGCCGGCAGAAAGCTGAACCGGAACAGCCAGAGCTAAAGTCGGGATACCGACGGAAGCGGCGGCTTCAGGAAGAAGCGGGGAGAACGCAAAGAAAGCTGCGTTTCCGGAACCGGTAACGATAGTTGCGATAATCATGATGCAGAGCATGACGAACAGCATGACGAACAAACCGGCGTTCTGCATGGAAGCGGCTGCCTGAATCATAGTGGTAATACCGCCGACCTTGTTCAAACCAAGAGCGAACAATTCAGCGCAAACAATCAAGCTGACGGTTGAGGTAAAGACTTTGCCCATGCCTTCGAAGATAGCCTGAGAGTCTTTGCAGCAGAGCTTGAAGTCTCGTCTTGTAAGAATATCAACAACCAATGCAACGATTAAAGAAACAATAATCGCTGTAACTAAAGAGAGTTTGATTCCTTTGTAAACCAACGGAGAGAAAATGATTAAGAGGAACAGCGGGAGCATCGGAAGGATGGCGTAGTAAGCGGGGCCGGCACCGGCGAGAGCTTTATCAACGTCGAGCTCGTCAGATTTTTCATTAACGTCATTAGCTTTGGCGCCTTCGCGTTTGTCGAACCAACGTTGGACAAAGAAGTGTCCGATAGCCACGGAAGCGATTGTGCAGAGAGCAACCGGACCCTGGCCTTGAATGAAGTATGTGACAACGTCGATTCCGCAGAGGTCGGCAGCACGCATGGCATTTGAAGAGGAAGGTCCCAAGTCTAAGCAGCATGTTGTTGCGATAACGGCAGCGGCGGAAGTTCTGGAAACGCCGAGTGCAACTAGCAGAGGATAGATGGAAGCCATCAGCAAAAGGCCGAGTCCGACAGCAGAGTTAACAAACAAGGCGATGAATTGCCCGACTACGTAGGTGAGAGCCAACAAAACGTATGGAGAACGGATAGCCTGAAGAGGTTTGACGCAAAGCTTAACCAGAGACTTGCTGGCACCGATTCTGTCCATATAAACAGCAAAGCCGGCGATAGCCATGATATTCAAGCCTAAGCCCGGTAAACGGCCTTTGACGAGATTAGTAAAAGCTTGAGCAACGTCAAAACCGAAGAAGCCGGTTGAGGCTTTTGCTGCGACCGGAGCATTGCCGAGCATACCTCCGACGAGTAAAAGAACTAAGCCGATTATTAAAAGGATAATCGGAGGATAGTAATTCTTGAGGACGAAGTAGGCAAGAAGACCGATCGCCAATAGCGTAACGATGACACCTATCATAGTGAACTCCTTTGTTATAAAGATTTGAGCTTTTGTAAGTATCTGTTAAAAGTCTTTAGACAAGTTAAGTTCAACTTAATTCAGAGTTAACCGGATCAAGGTCTAACTGAGAGTAAGTTCCTATTGAATACTCAAGGATTACTATTCTCCTCTTGGCTTTTTAGAAAGTTTATGACAAGCTGAGTTCTATAAGCGGTACTCTGATCGGAAGCAAAAACAGCATAAACGTCTGCGGTAACCGACCATTGAGGAAGAACTTTGACTAGCTGGCCGGTCTTTAAGTAAGGTTTAATATCCCAGTCGGAACGAAGCACCACGCCAAGACCATTCAATGCCCAGTTAAGTGCCACTTCTCCGTTATTAGTCTGCATTGAAGTTTTTGGCTTGACCAACTCCTGGCGAGAGCCGTTGCTAAGTCTCCAAGTTCCGCTGGTTAAGTCATCTTCCAGAATGATGATGCCGTCGACATCGGATAGGTCCAAAAAACGATTAATAGGATGCTTTTGAAGGTATTCCGGAGAACAGCACAGATGCTGTTTATTTCGTTTGATAAGACGCGCGATTAATCGGCTGTCTTTCAAGGCTCCGACACGAATAGCGACATTGAAACCGCCTTTGATGATATCCAAATGCGTATCGGACAGGATGAGGTCAAGTTTGATATGCGGATACAGTTTCTTAAATTCGACGAGCTGCGCGGCAAGGACCTTTCTTCCGTAGCCGAAAGGTCCGTTGATGCGGATGGTGCCTTGAAGAGAATCACTTAAAGAGGAGATACTTTGTTCGATTTTAGAAAGATCGTCAAGAAGAGCCGAGCCTTTCTCGAGGTAATATTTTCCTTCTTCAGTAATCCGCAGGCTGCGGGTAGAGCGGCGGATGAGGCTGACACCGAGTCTCTGCTCTAAAGCTGCCAAGCGCTGGCTGACGGCCGGAGGCGTAATTCCTAAAAATTGTGCTGCGCTTTTGAAAGAATCAAAGCGGCAAAGTGCTTGAAAAAATTCGAGATCGGAGATCCTGTCCACCGTTCACCTCACTGATTACCAGCCGCAGAATCTAGGCCATTCTGCGATAACTTTTCCATCGTTAACTACATGGTAGCTGTGATGCTGCGCTGCCATGGCACAGGCATGATTGGGCAATATCCGTAGTTTAGTGCCTACCGGAAAATCCTCAGGAGACAGTGCCTCTCCGGTTCTGTTAACGATAACTCCATGCTCTTGATTGGCAAGCTTGACATAAAGATTGTCAAGAATCTTGCCGTTCACATCACAAACCGCGCCGTAGCCGTAATCGACAGCCTGGGAGGCAGTTCCTCGGTCTCTGGAGAGAGCCATCCAACCGCCGTCGGTAATGACCCAACCTTTTTCTTTTTGGTGCCCGATGACTTCGACGAGCAGAGATAAAGCTAAATCTTCAAGTTTGTAGACGCCGACCCCTGCCATGACCAAGTCTCCGAGACAGTAAACACCGCATCGAACCTCAGTGCAGCCGTCCCAATTCTCAGCAAAAGTGGCCGTGGGAGTGGACCCAACACTGATAATGTCGATATTGAAGCCGGCTTCTTTCAGACGGTTTGCGGCTAAAACAATAGAGTCGCGTTCGTTCTCAGCGGCTTTCCTGCAGGATTCGCTTCCGACGCACCCGTAGGAGTCCCCGGCATGAGTGAGGACGCCGACTAGTTTGGCTCCGTCTGTTAAAGCGCGGGAAATGTTAATGAGATCGGGAGAGGCCGGTTTTACGCCTGAACGATGGCCGTCGCAATCAATTTCAATCAGCACTGGGATTTCAATATGATTTTCTTTGCAGAAGCCACTCAAGGCTTCGGCTGTTTCAACGTTGTCTAGAATGACTTTGAGCTTGCAGCCTTTTTTGATTAGGTCAGCAACACGGTTGAATTTACTCGGCGCGATGCCGACTGCATAAATCAGATCTTTGACGCCCCAATTGAAGAAGTTTTCTGCTTCCAACAAGGTAGAAACGGTTGCCGGGCCTTCCGGGCTCATCATCTGACAAAGGGCTACTTCTTTGCTTTTGCCCGTCTTCAAGTGAGGACGAAGATTAACGCCGAGGCGTTTACATTTGTCTTTCATCCAGTCGCAATGGGCTTTGAATTTATTTTCATCCAAAATCAGACACGGGGTTCTGAGCTCTGTGATTTCCATGTGGAACTTCCTCATTTACCAAACTTGTTAGATGAAAGTATGGCTTGGAAAACCATTCTATTAATTTAGTTAATTTTAATTCTGTGATTAGAAAAACTTTCATTTTTTTTTCAAGACCAGTGTATCCGATAGTCTTTGTTTGAAAAAAAAGACCTGACTTTGGCTCTCAAAAGTCAGGTCAACCTTCAATCAGGAGAAATGGAAATATCGCTTGGAGCTGGGAGACAGCTGAGGAACAGCTGTCTGGATTCAAAGTACTCTAGAAGTATTTGGTAATACCGGTGAATACATTGATGGTGTGGTCCTTTGTAAACTTCTTGGTTGTGCTGTTTTGGCCGTCCCAGCGTGAGAATCCGGCACCGATATACATATCAATGCTCTTGGAGGGACGATACAAGTATTTAGTAGCTACGCCAATCAAAGAAGCTTGATGGTGGTTAATGCCGTTAACGGTATCAACCTTGTAATTGCGGTAGTAGACCATGGATTGCCAGGAAGAAAGCCCGAACCAGAATTGTGTACCTCCGTAGATACCAAAACCCTTAATGTTCTTAGCCGTTGAGAAGCCGTCCAGCTTATTGACGCCGTTGAAGTATTGCCCCTGCAGGTAGACGGTGACAGGATCAAAGCGGTAGCTTCCGCCCAAGGTTGCAACTTTTTTGCTAGTGGAAGCTTTGGCAGTAGCAGCAGTATTTTTCCCCCAATCAGTTTCTTCATAGGCAGCAACTACATTTAACTTATTGAGGTTATAGCGGATGCCGCCGGCATAGAAACGGTTAACAGCGGAAGTATTCTCGTTGCCTTCCTCGTTACCGTCAATTTTCATGGAGTATTGGAGAGTAGTTTGGAAACCGGCAATTGTGGGTGAACGATAGGTAATCATGTTATCGATGCGGGAGGACTTAACCGGAGCCAGGCCTGTGCCGTAAGTGCCGCCGCCAAAGGAATCCATAAAGAATTCCAAGTCATAAGCCCCGGATCCGGAAACGATTCCTGAGATACGGCCCATTGAGATTTCTCCCAAGGATTTGCTGGTCAACCCAAGGTACGAGCATCCTTCAAAAATTTTGTCTCCTTTGGAGCCCCCTTTCAAAGCACCGGTATCAGAAGCAAAACGGTTTTCGAGACGGAATTGAACAGACAAGTCGGAATTGATTTCTTCGACTCCTCTGATGCCGATACGAGAAGCGGTATTTAATCCGGATTCCATTGAGACAGTAGAGGATTTATGCGTATCGCCGCCGTAGTTGTTGTATACAACGCCGCTATCAATTCTTCCGTAAATGGTTACGGAAGATGCCATGGCTGTAGAGATAGCGAGGAGGGCAAAGCCGGCGGAAGCAGCGTAATGATGTAAGTTCATGATTGTTCCCTGATAGTGTTAGTTTCAATAATTAGAGGAGGAAGTAGGCTGCCAATAAGACACAGAGCATGATCGGAGCACTGCGTTTAACGACTTCCATTGGGTTGACGCCAGCCATACCGGCAACCAGAATGACGCCGCCGGCAAGTGGAGAAGAAAGTCGGCCAAATGAACCGCAGATGACGGCAAGCCAGCCTAAATCAGCAATTTGCAGACCAAATTTTGCAGCGTTTGGAGTGACAGCTTCGTTGAAGGCAAATGCTGCAGCGTCACCGGAACCTGTCAAGACACCCATGAGGTAAGGGCCGAAGGCACCGCCGATTCTGGCAAGATGGTTGGCAGAGGTTAAAGCTTCAACGAGCATATCAACGACACCGGCTGCTTTTAAACCAGCTGCGAAAACACCTGCAGCAATGATGATGCCGAGAATGCTGCCGTAGCCTTTGCCCATGCCCTCAAAGAATTTCTTTGTGACTTCCGCCGGATTGGAGTGTGTGATTATCAAAGCATAAGCTGTACCAATCAGCATGGCTGTTGCAACGCTCATCTTCATAGTGGTGTACAAAGAGACGTAAAGAAGGATTGCAACCGGAATCAACGGAGCGATAGCGTAGAAGATGTTGACTTTTTCAGGAAGATTGCTGGCTTGTGTTTCTTGGACATCATCAGCGCCTGTTTTTACGGGCTTTTTGTAATCTCTGTAAAGGAAGCAGATGATGGTCAGGCCGAGAATAATGGCGATACTGAAGCCAGTGATAGGCATGAAGAACTTAGTGATGAAAGCCATGACTTCCATGTCTGCCAATTTCGCAATAAAGACGTTGTGAGCTACGCCGGGATTGAGAAGGGCCGGTGTAGTGGAACAAACGATAGCGGCCGCTGCGATAGCAGGTTTAAAACCGGCACGAATCAAGATTGGAATCAAAGACGGCCCGACGGCAGCGCAAAGACCAGCTGTAGAAGGGATTGCAACGGCGCAGAAACTTGTTACGACCATGCAGGCAGGAAGAAGAAATACGCCGAGCTTGCGGAGCGGTCTGGTCAGCAGAGCGACCAAATGAACATCGCATTTAGTTAAAGAGATAGTGGCGGCGAAACCCATTGCGGAGCAGATTGCAATGATTAAAGAAGATTTCGTCATCGATGCATCAAACTGCTGGAATGCAATCATGGGCTTAAGTGAGAAGAGTGCCATGGCAAAACCGGCAGCCAGCAGAACAAAGCGGGTTTCATAGCGCTTTATTAATGCATAAATCGTAACGAGAACCGTCAGAAGAGCAAAGCCAATATTGAGTGACATGAAAACCTCTGAATCGTAGTTGATGGGATTGGTTGTGAAGATATTTACAAGTCTAGGAACGGCTCGTTTGCAGGCCCATTCGGAAAATCGGTACGTTTTTTGTTTTACAACTTATGTCGGATATCCGATATCAGATATTAAATAACTAATTGATATTTAAGTAAATATTCTATTGTTAACTTTGGAGATTTCTCTAGACTGTGCCTGAGAACAGATAAGGAATCTCTATGAACAATTGGAACGATTTAAAGAAAAAACGTTGGTTATTTCTCTTCCTGTTTTGTGCCATTAATTTCTGTACCGGCGCTCTATATATTTGGAGCGTTTTTGCCGGTCCTTTAGCGGTTCGCCTCAATGAGCTCAACGGAAGTTCTTTAACAGCATCGGATCTTGGACAAGTATTTGGCTTGGCTGCCGGTGTAACACCTTTTCTAATGCTGGCCGGCGGCTTTATTAACGATCGTCTCGGACCAAAATTGGTCGTAATTGCAGGCGGTCTGATGGTCGGTCTCGGATACATTATTTGCGGTTTGTCATCTTCATTGACCATGCTTTACATCGGTTACGGCCTGTGTGTCGGTATCGGTACAGGAATGGTTAACGGCTGCACCATCAACAGCGCGGTCAAATTCTTCCCGGACAAAAAAGGATTTGCCGGGGGCCTCGTGACTGCTTCTTTGGGCATTGGCGCTGCATTGCTGCCGTTTGCAATCAATGGATTAATTGAAGTATCCGGTATTTCATCTACTTGTATCTATTTCGGAATTTTCTCGGGAGTATTGATTCCTCTCTGCGCAGCTTTCACCGATAAGTGCCCCGACCATTTTGCAGATAGCTTCACCGCTCTGTCTTCCGGTTCCAAACATATCGGCATTGAAACTAACTGGGTCGGAATGTTGAAGTCACCCTTATTCATTCCTCTGTTTGCCTTGTTTATTACAGGTTCAACCATGGGTTTGATGCTCATCTCCAGTCTTGCCGGGATTGCTCAGAATCAAATCGGTTTAGGTTTGGGCGCAGCGGCCACCGCCGTTTCCGTAATTTCTGTGGCCAATACAATCGGACGTTTTGTTTCCGGTGCGGTTTCTGACAAATTCGGCCGAGTACAAACTTTAATCGTGATGCTCGTGCTTGCATTGGCGGGTTTTGTTTTGCTGGCTCAGTCCAATGCGTCCAAAGTAAGTTTCTTCTTTATCGGAATCGTTTTGATTGGCTTGTGCTATGGCGCATTTATCGGCACTTATCCGAGTCTAGTAGCCGATGAATTCGGCAGTAAGCACAACAGCGTCAATCTTTCCCTCATGTTCTTGGGCTACAGCGTCGGCGGCTTTGCCGGTCCGGCTCTCATTAAGTGGGCTCAAGAGTCCGGCTCTAACGATCTCGCTTACTGGATCTGTATGAGCGCGGGTGTTATTGGAATCGCCTTTGCTTGCTTCTATCTGTACCTTAAAAAAAAAGATCAGTTAACCTTAAATAACTTTGGAGAAAATCATGAACTCTGTGTACGTCAATGAAATGGTTGCTCATCGTCGCCATATGCACAAACGCCCTGAAGAAGGATGGACCGAATTTGAGACAACTTACTACATTGTCGATCAGCTCAGAAAAATGGGCATTCCGGTTACTGTCGGAAAAGCTAACATCAACGAAAATGAAGTCCTCGGAAGAGATCCTCAGCTAGTTGAGGACGGAATAACCAGAGCGTTAAATCATGGTGTTCCTCAAGCTTTTATCGATGAATGCGATGGGTATACCGGCGCGGTTGCGGTGATAGATACCGGCCGTCCGGGTCCTACAACTGCTTTCAGAAGCGATATCGACTGTGTGTTGGTTCGCGAGTCTAAGGATCCGGAGCATCTTCCTAATAAATTAGGGTTTGCATCCGAAAGACCGGGTTTCATGCACGCCTGCGGGCATGACGGACATAGCGCTGTCGGACTGGCTTTAGCCCATTGGCTTTGGGATAACAAGGATCAGCTCTGCGGAAAATTTAAATTGATTTTCCAACCTGCTGAAGAAGGTGTTCGCGGCGCACGCGCTATGGTAGAAGCCGGAATCGTTGATGATGTTGACTACTTCGTGGGAGGTCATGTCGGCGGCGTCATCGGGTTAGGTGAAGTGGCAGTAATGGACGGAGGCTTTCTGGCTTCTTCCAAGTTTGATGTAACAATTGAAGGCAAAGCGGCGCACGCCGGAAATTGTCCGCAGCTAGGTAATAATGCCTTGATGGCTGCTTGCGCTGCATCCATGATGCTGCAAGGAATTCCGAGACATGGGGACGGAGCAACGATGGTTTCCGTCGGAACTCTGCACGCCGGTGAAGGCAGAAATGTAGTGCCGGCTCATGCTAAAATTCAGATGGAAGTCAGAGGGGAGACTAAAGAGGTCAACGACTTCATGAAGAATTGTGTCTATGACATTTTCGCCGGCATAGATAAGTCTTATCGAGTTAAGTCAAAGGTCGAGCTCGCCGGTGAATCTATTACTCTGACTCCATGTCCGGAATTCTTCGACACCGTCGAAGAAGTGATGGCAAAGATCCCGAACGTTAAGATGGTTCCAAGAATCCATTGCCCGTCAGGATCTGAGGACTGTGCCTTATTCTTGAGCAGAGTAATCAAGAATGGCGGAAAAGCAGCATTTATTCTTTACGGCTGTAATCACCAAGGCCATCACCGTCCGAATTTCGATCTTCAAGACGAACAAAGTTTGCCTAATGCCTTTGAGATCTATAAGGGTATAGCTCAGGTGGTTAATAAGTTGTCAAATTAGTAGAATCAGACCTGGGAAGTAAAATGAACTGCACTACATAACAAATAAGAATTTCTCCGGGAGCTGCTCAAATGGACAATTTCTCTTCGATTGAAAGCGATTTCGTTTTTCCGCAAAGATTGACTCTGTTTGAGCAAGTAAGTAAGACTCTTGCCGAAATGATCAGCCATGGCAAATGGGCCCCCGGAGAGATGCTTCCCAATGAAATCGAGCTCGCCCATTCTTTTAATGTCAGTCAAGGAACGATGAGGCGGGCTCTAAATCTTTTGGTAGACAAAGGCGCCCTTATTCGCCGTCAAGGAAAAGGGACTTTTGTGGCGGAGATGCGGACTAATGAGGCGCATTTTCAAAAGCGCTACATCAAACTGGTTCCCGATGATCCGGAAAAAGATGAAAGAGTTCCAACAACGAGCAAGCTGCTATTCTTCGATCGCGTTGTCGCTCCTTTGGAAATCCAAAAGATTTTGAAGCAAACATCCGAGGATTTAGTGGTCCATACGGCCCGTGCTCTGTTGGCTTCTTCCGGATTAGTGACTTTTGATGAAATTTGGGCAAGGGGCAAAGAGTTCGAGAAGCTGACCGAAGAGAACCTTCTCAATCACAAAGAAAAGCTTCTATATTCTTTCTACCAAACCGAACTAGGCGTCTCTATCGGCCGATGTGAAGAAACGATTAAGGCAGCTCTTTTACCGCCTAATCTTTGCTACATGTTTTCACTTCCGTCTCCTACTCCGGTTATAGAAGTTCGCAGAATTGCCTACACCGTCAATGATGAGCCGGTTGAGTACCACAGACAGTTAAGTATCACTGAGAAATATCACTACGCACCGATGCCGGAGGATTGAAACAAGGAACGAAAGAATTCTTTAAGGTTACATGAGGCCGAAAACCGCCAAGGTCAATGGCACAGTTAGGCAGGCCAGAGTAGTGGTGATGAGCAAAGCGTTTGCAGTCGCACCTTGTAAAACGTTAAATTCTTGAGACATGATATACACGTTGACGCCGACAGGTAAACACGCCATCAGACAGGTTGCCTTCGTTTCCAATGGTCCTAATCCAATTATTTGGCAGAGAACCAAAACAATCAGAGGCTGCACGCCGAGCTTTAATAAGGTGATCCAAAGAGAAAAGCCCAAATTGCTGGAAATTTTGTATTTAGCTAGCCCGATTCCCACTGCAAATAAAGCGACGGTAGATGCAGAGTCGCCCAGCAAGTCTGCGGCGGTCTGAACGGGAGTGGGCAGTGTAAGTCCTGTGAAACCCCATAACGTACCGGCCAGAATACCGACCACAATCGGATTTTTGAGGGTAGACCAAGTTCCTTTAATAATCGTTTTTTTAATAGAAGGACTCTTATTTCTGCTGATTTCAATGGCAATTGTGGCCAGTGTCCACATCAGAAAACCGTTTAAAGAAAAAATAACGGCAATCGAGGGGAGGGCTTCCTGGCCGAGAAGAGAGATGGCAATAGGAATTCCAAGCTGGACATTATTTGAGAAAACTCCGGTCATCCCAAAGATCGTTTGTCCTTTTCCATTTAATTTTAAGAACCTGTCGCCGATGACTCTTCCTATTACAAAGACGATGAAACAAGACCCAAAAAAAGCAATGGCAATAAACCAGTTCGGAGGAGGCAAGTGCGTGATGTTGCTCATGACATTAAACAGCAGCATCGGCAGAGCAATAACAAAGGCATACTTGGAAAGACCTGTGCCGACCGAATCCGTAAGAAGGTTTAGCTTGGTACACAAAAATCCGAGCCCTATCAGAGCAAACAAAGGGAAGGCAACCAAAAAATTTTGTACGAACATTTTCTTCTTGGGAATGTAAATACTAACTTGCTCAGTTATGAAATATTTTTCTTAACTTTAGATCAAAGTTTGGTATTGAAACGAATTTAGCGAACAAAAGGCAGCTCTTCTACAGGAAGGTCCTCATTTCGTTAGCCTGAATGAAGGTTTTATTTCTTTTTGTTAAATGATTTTGACTGGATAGCAGTCACTTAATTTGAGCATAAATTAGCCTCCATATAGGTATAAATACTTACTTAGCAACATTTTCTTTGATATCCTCGTTCCAAGACAACTTTTCCAAGAGGACAAAATGAGGAAAGTTCTAGGAAAGATTTGCGGCTGGTTCAGTTTGTTCTGCGCCTCTTGGCTGCTTGCATTTAATGCGACCGCCGGCGTGCACTTTGATTTAAATGTGAATGTAGGAGCGCCCGGATATTTCGGACCGATTCCTATGGTTTCCGGTATGGTTCCTCAGTTATGGAACGTTCAGCCGGTAATTGCCATCGGACCGGTTGTTGTCGCAGCAGAACCAATTTATCTTCGGGTGCCTAATTTTCAGCGGAAGGCTTGGAGGCAGTATTGCGGACGATACGGTGCCTGCGAACGCCCTGTTTTCTTTGTGAAGAACTCGTGGTACGAGCAGGAGTACGGTCCTCGCTATCATCCAAGACACGATGAACATTACTACAAGCATATGGAGAAGGAGTGGAAGCACCACAAGAAAATGGAGAAACACTTCAAGAAGCATTTCAAAAAACACCATCACCACGATGATGACTAATAAGACGCCGGACGTGTAAAAGTCTTGTTTGGAATTCTTGTGAACTATCTCGCATTAATGTGTGAGATAGTTCCGCTGTTTTTGAGCCTTCGCTTTTGAGATTGAGGCTCTGATCTTAAAGAGTGAATTTTTCTTGCTATTTCCGCCGTACGTTACTATTCCACGACTTTTAAGCAAAACGGCTTATTGCCTGCCGGCAATAAGCCATTCCTGTGAGTTTCTGCTGAAGCATAGAGAGACTGGCTTCAGCGAGCAGCTAAGCGCGGATTAATCCCCGTAGAGCTTCTGACGCATTTCTCTTCTTTGCTGAGCTTCCAAAGAGAGAGTTGCTGTCGGGCGAGCTAAAAGACGAGGAATACCGATTGGATCGCCGGTTTCTTCGCACCAGCCGTACTCACCTTTGTCCAAACGCTTAAGAGCTTCTTGAACTTTTTTCAGAAGCTTTCTTTCACGATCACGGGTGCGCAGTTCCAAAGCATGTTCTTCTTCAACAGTGGCGCGGTCGGAAGGATCCGGAATAATCGTGTTTTCACGAAGGTTTTCTGTGGTCTGACCTGCATTTTCCTTCAGCTGAGCTTCTCTTTCTCTGAGAAGGTGCTTGAAGAAGGCGACCTGTCTTTCGTTCATGTAGTCTTCTTCCGGCATACTTAAGAGTTCAGCCAGTGTCGGGATTTCGATTCCGTCAACAATAATGCCGCCCTGAGTCTTATTGGCCATAGAGTCCATTAAGAATTCAGCTGCTTTCTGAGCTTCTTTTTCATCGACGACGTTTCCGCCGTTGGACTTGTGTGTCTGAACTAAAGGAGCAATTTCGGCAGCGTCTTCAAAGGCTTTTTGTGTAGACGTCTTTTTAACGCTGGAGTCAGCTGCAGCGGTTTTTTTAGCTGTGGCGCTACGTTTTGTTGCCATGTTATTTTCCCTATAACTAATGTTTACTAATAAATTATTCTGCTAAGCAGGTTTCTAAGCCCTGAATGATTGATTTCTTAGGCAAGCGGCGTCCGATAAAGACAATCTTGGAAGATGGCTTTTCGTCTCCCCACGGCTTTCCTAAGTCGGCGGCCATAAGCATATGTACGCCTTGGAAAATCATCTTGCGGTTTGTTCCGGTCATGTAAAGGACGCCTTTATATCTAAGCATGTCAGGACCATAGACGCCTGTCAGGGATCTCATATAGCTGTCTAAGCGAGCCGGATCAAACGGTTTGTCTGAGTGGAACATGAAGGCTGAAATTTCATCATCGTAGCGAGCTTTCGTGCTGTGTGCATGATGGTCGTGATGGTCATGACAACTGCAGCCCTCGTCGTGTTCGTCGTGATGATGACCGCAGGTGCAATGATCGTCATCGGGGTGATGTTCATGATCATGGTGATGACCGCAGCAGCATCCTTCTTCATGATCGTGGTGATCATGTTCGCAGCATTCCGGAGCTTCTTCTTTTAAGAAATCCGGGTCGAGCTCGAGAGCTGCATCAAGATTAAAGCCATGGATATCGAGTACTTCGTTGATATCAATGTTGCCCATGTTGCATTCGATAATCGGAGCTCTTGGGTTGATATGGTGCAGACGGTCAGTCAAATCCTGGACGACTTCTTTGTCGGCAATGTCTACTTTAGAGAGAAGCAGTCTATCGGCAAAGCCAACTTGGGACTGCGCTTCTTCGGATTCATTGAGTGTTCTCGTACCGTTGATTGCATCAACGACCGTAATGATGCCGTCAACCATGTATTTTTCGCTGACAGCTTCATCCATAAAGAAGGTTTGAGCAACCGGACCAGGATCGGCTACGCCTGTAGTTTCAATGATGACTCGGTCAAAGTTGGCTTCGCCTCTTTCTTTTCTTTCAGCGAGCTTGATTAGATTTTCTGCGAGGTCACCTCGAATAGTGCAGCAAATGCACCCGTTGCTCATGGTGATAATTTCTTCGTCTTCATTAGTGACGAGCAGATCGCTGTCGATAGCTTCTTCACCGAACTCGTTTTCAATAACGGCGATTTTCTGACCGTGTTCTTCTTTGAGAATGCGGTTTAACAGAGTTGTTTTACCAGCTCCAAGAAAACCTGTAATGATAGTAACAGGAATCATCTTGTCCATTTCTAAACCTCCAATAGGAAGGATGTCTTTGATTTTTCCTTATAAATATCTTATGAAGGAAATAATGACATCTTCTCCAAGCAAGCAATTCTATTACCTCTGTCAAGAGATTAAAGGTAAAAATACGTCTTCCTCTTAACAAATCCAGCTTCTCAAATTGAGTGAGAACCCGCAGGGCGCCCATAACATAGATTGCAAATGGTTACATATTTTACCTGATTTGTCCTTAACCTTAAAAAGCTAAGCTCTTCTTAACTCACCTCTAAGCACAACTTTTTCAGATGGGCCTCTTTTTCAATAAGATTAACCGTGAAATCTAAAGGATACATTATGAAAACCGTCTCACTTATCGGATGCGGAGCCTTAGCTTCGATTTTTGTACAAAATTTTTGGAAGTTAGGCAATGAATGGAAGCTCGTCAACGTCTACGGCAGAGAAGGAAAAAACAAAAGTGCTTTCGAAGAATGTTTTGGGCTTAAGGTAGAAACTGATTTTGAAGATTTTCTTGCTTGCGCCGGAGAATATGTGGTTGAGCTGGCAGGAGCCGGCGCGGTCAAAGAAACTTGTATTCCTGCCCTAAAGAACGGCAAAAACTACGTCTCTATTTCCATTGGTGCGCTGGCCGATAATCATTTCCTTGAACCAGTCAAAGCTGAGGCTGAGCTTTCGGGAGCTGCCCTTTATGTTGCCAACGGAGCAATCGGCGGTCTGGATTTTCTTCAGACACTTAGTTTTTCTGATTATCCATATTCAGTCTCAATCGAAACTTGCAAGAATCCGAAAGGACTTGAAGGTTCGCCGGGACTGCACGGAAGACTTCTATCGAAGACGGAGAGAGAAATTGCGTTTGACGGTACGGCTCAAGAAGCTATCAAAGGTTTTCCGAAAAACGTCAATGTTGCTATTGCAACTCAATTAGCTTCTGAGTCTGAGCAGATCCGGGCTAAGTTGGTTTCTGAGCCCGGCCGTACCAGTAATGAACATGTTATCCGCGTACGTTCCGAGACTCTAAATGCCACATTGAGTTTTGAAAGCAAGCCGGATAAGGCCAATCCGAAGTCCAGCGTGTCTGCGGCCTTAAGCGTTTTGGCTTTGCTGAAGAATTTGAGCGGACCAATTCGCTATTTCTAGTGCGGAAAAGAAAAAGGAGCTTGGCAGCTCCCGTTTCTTTGTCGCTTTTGTTAGCCCGCGGTATTGGCGCCGCGGCTGACTAAATGAAGCCCCTTTAGATATTCTCCTTCCGGATGAGTCATTAAGAGAGGATGGTCAGATCCCGCCCCCAGTCTTGAAATCATCCATGCATCGGTCTTTGCATCAATTACCGCACCTGCGACGATTTTTTGGAACAGGTCGACATCAATTGCGCCTGAGCAGGAGAAAGTCAACAGCTGACCTCCTTCGTTTAAGAGTCTCAAACCATTGAGGTTGATGTCTTTATATGCCCTGGCGGCTTTCTCTACATGGTGGTGGCTGGATGCGAACTTCGGCGGATCCAAAATCACCAAATCAAATTTTTCTCCGGCATCTCTATATTTTCTGAGCTGCTCGAAGACGTTAGCCTCAACCCATTTCATCTGAGATTCGTTAAATCCGTTGAGTTTGGCGTTGGACTTAGCCATTTCAAGGGCATCGGCAGAAGAGTCGATGGAAATGACTTCTTCAGCGCCGCCTTTCGCTAAGGCAAGCGAGAAGCCGCCGGTGTAGCAGAAGCAATTCAAAGCACGCATGCCTCTGCCGTGGACTTTTCGGAAGGTTTCAGCTAATTGGCGTGCAAGGCGGCGATTGTCTCTCTGGTCAACATAGAAACCGGTCTTATGGCCCATACGGACATCAACGCCGTAAAGAATTCCGTCTTCATCGATTTGAATTTTTTCCGGAGGTTCTTCTCCCTCAAGAACTTCTTTTCTCTCCGGAAGGCCTTCGCGGGCGCGTGTAGCTGCGTCAGATCTGTCGAAAACCTGTGTAAATCCGGTGGCATCGGTCAAGGCTTTTCCAATTTCAGGACGCCATTTTTCTACACCTGCAGCCTGAAATTGAGTGACCAACTGTGTGTCGTATTGGTCAACGATGAGTCCCGGTAAGAAATCGGCCTCGCCAAAGATCAAGCGAATCGCATTGGTGCGGCTCTTGAGATTATCGCGGGCGCGAATAGCTTCAAATACGCGTGCACGAATCCATTCTTCATTAATGACATCCTGTTCGTTAAACGACCAGCAGCGGGCGCGTAAGGCAGATTCCGGAGAATAAGCTCCCCAGGCTAAAAAGTTGCCTTTGTTGTCCACGATTTTGATGGTGTCGCCGCTCTGAGGTTTCCCTTTTACATTAGCTACGCCGGTGGAATAAACCCAAGGATGTCTTCTGAGAAGAGCACGCTCTTTTCCGGGTTTAAGAATTAAAGTAGGAATATTAGTTTTCATATGAAATTATCTGGTTAAACGCAGCAAGGCTGCCTCAGCAAGCGGCAGCGCACCTGACAAGAAATCTTGAACGTCAGGGGCCTTGAATGTAGAAACGTCAGGCGAAGCTAGACAAATTGCACCGAATGTTATCCCATTTGGCGCTTTAATTGGAATGAGAATGACTCCTTTGGTTTCGGAGATTGGTACACCGAACCAAGAGGCAATTTCTGAACCCGAATTTTCTCCGATAAACATTTCAGGCATTTCAGAGATCTCTGATTCAACTTCTTCAGAGAAGCGCTTGGTAAAGGGCTGCCCTTCAAATTCCGTGCGGTAAAGCCAAAGACGAAGGATGCCGTGCTGGACTTTAAAGAACTTTTTGAATTGCTCCAATAGGATTCCCGGGATTTGGTAGTCTTTAGTGACTGCGACGAGGGCGACCGCCATCTCAAGAAGAGATTTTGACAAGCCGGCTTGTTTCTTTTCCAGTTCTCTTTCACGCGCTGCGATTTCTTCCTCACGCAGCTCATAAGTCGTAAGACTTGCCCTCAGAACTTCGTTTTGGCATTCAATAATGCTTCGAGTTCCTTCTCGATTTTGGCGCGGCGGTACCAGTCTGCAAAAAACATCTGAATGAGTACGGAAGTATTCCGGATTCTTCAACAGATAATCTTTGACAAACTGAGCAGGATTAAACCCTTCAGGAAGTTCGATATCGTCTGCCATAGTGCCTCATCTATATTTCGATTTCACTGTCAAAAACCATTTCGGCAGGACCGCGAAGGTAAATATTCATTCCTTCTCCTTCCCATTCAAGGGTTAAGGTACCGCCAAGATTTTCCAGCGTCACCGGGCTTTCCATTGCTTCATTTTTGATAGCCGTTGCCGCGGCTGCGCAGTTCCCCGTTCCGCATGCTAAAGTCTGACCGGCACCTCTTTCCCATACGGCGAATTTACCGTGGTGAGGATCTTGGATTTGAAGAAAACCGACATTTACGCGGGCAGGGAAGGCCGGATGGTTTTCTATGAAAGAACCAAGCTCTTTAATCGGAGTCTCGTCTAAATTTTCAACTTGAATAGTGACGTGGGGATTGCCGATGGAGGAGATCGAGAACCACCAAAGCTTTCCTTGAAAGGATACTGCCCACTGCTTTTCTCCGTTGATTTCTCTCTCAGGAAGGCCTTTGGGATTAAACGGGAGATCAGAAGGACGGAAAGATGGAGTATTCATCATGACTCTAACGGAGCCATCGTCTAATAGCTCCGGTTCAATGATTTCTTTGACGGTCTCTACTTTGATTTTTTTCTTATCCGTGAGGCCCTTGTCGTGAACATATCGGGCAAAACACCTTGCGCCGTTGCCGCACTGTTCAACTTCTCCGCCGTCGTGGTTGAAAATTCTGTACTTGAAATCTACGTTTGGAAGTTCGGTTTTCTCGATGACTAAGACTTGGTCGGCACCGACTCCGAAGTGCCTGTCAGCTAAAAATCTAATATTTTCCGGCGATAAGCTGAATTGTTCTTTGGTCGAGTCGATAACGATAAAATCGTTGCCGGCACCCTGCATTTTTGAAAACTTAATCTTCACGAAGACCTCTTAGAAAAGTCGGGAGTTAAACAACTATTTTAAGGCCTTGGACGCGGTTCTTTATAGGTTTTCGTAAACTGATGATTCTCCGTCCGGCCTCGTTTTGAATCTTCTGTGCGACCAAAGATATTGATCGGGGTGTTTCAGAATAAATTTTTCCAATTCTTGCGTTATGCGGAGGGTATCGGCTTCAGCGTCATCCGTGGGAAAATTCTCCAAAGGAGCCGATAGATGCATGGTATAGCCTTCCGGAGTAGTTTCCGCAATTCCCCAAATGACTTTGGCCTTTGTCAGTTTGGCGAGCTTCGAGACCATGGGTAGGGTGGCAGCCGGAACTCCGAAAAAAGGAACAAAGATGGAGTTTCTTTTGCCGTGATCCATATCCGGGAGATAGTAAAAAGATAAACCCGAACGGATAGCACGGATTACTTCTTTCATTGCAGAATTGGATTTCGGAATCAGGACAGGGTCGGAAAATCTTTTTCTAGCATCGTAGAAAACCTTATCCCAAAGCGGATTGGACTGCGGCTGATAAAGAGAGCAGCCGCGGTAGAACGTATTGATGCCGATTCCTCCTTGGTCTAAGCCTACAAAGTGGGGAGTGACCACGATGACCGGATGTTCTTGAGTCAGTTTTAGGAATTCTTCTTTCCCTTCAAACTTAACGTAATTTTGAACTTCTTCACGCGTACCCCTGATGAGGACGCTATGGTCAATGGCTGCTCTCAAGAGATTTCGAAATACGCCTTTTGCGACTTCTTCTCTTTTTTCTGCCGGCCAGTCCGGGAAGCACAGTTCCAGATTGCGGAGCGTGACTTTTCTTCTTTTCGGTATGGCATACCATGCTACGGCGGCAAGCCAATTAGCAACTCTGGTTCTGGAGGACTGTTTCCAGCCGGAGGTTGACTTCATCATGGCAATAGCACACCGAGAAAAGAAACGGTTCAAAGCAGATTTTTTCTTCGCCATTTTTAAGTTCTTTGAAATATTTTTCTGTTAAAGTCCAATTCTACGTAAGAACTAGGATTGTATTTCGCATTGCGAAAGATTATAGTTCTCGGGCGCTGAGTTAAAGGACAACTTGCGGAGCGCTGCTGGAAGGCTAAATAACCGCTAAAGCGTCTTGAAGAAGCTCTTCAATGACGCTGTCTCCTTTGTGTTAAATATTTTTTTAGGTGACAGCAAATGTCTAAAAACGAATACTTATTTACTTCTGAGTCCGTATCAGAAGGCCATCCGGACAAGGTGGCAGACCAGATTTCCGACGCAATTCTTGATGCTATTCTTGAACAAGATCCAACCGCTAGAGTAGCAGCCGAGACTTTGTGCACAACCGGTACCGTCATGCTGGCCGGTGAAATTTCCACGACAGCCAACGTCAATTACACTGACATCGTTCGCGCTACTTTAAAGAGAATCGGCTATGACGACAGCAGCTACGGTATTGACCACAAAGGCTGCGCCGTATTAGTGGCTTACGACAAACAATCTCCTGACATTGCTCAGGGCGTCAACAACGCTCAGGACGATCCTTTGGAAAAAGGCGCCGGCGACCAAGGTTTGATGTTCGGTTATGCTTGTGATGAAACCGATGCATTGATGCCGGCTCCGATTTACTACGCCCATAGACTTGTTGAACAGCAGTCTTTGATGCGCCGCAGCGGTGAAATGCCTTATCTGCGTCCGGACGCTAAGAGCCAGGTCACAATGCGCTATGTTGATGGCAAACCGGATTCCGTTGAAACCGTTGTTTTGTCTACTCAACATGCTCCAGAGATGAGCGACGGAGAGAAAATGAAGCCTGAATTCGTTCAGGCCGTTATCGACAAAATTATTCGTCCGGTATTCCCGCCTGAAATGCTCAAGGACACCAAGTTCTTGATCAACCCGACAGGCCGTTTCGTTATCGGCGGTCCGCAGGGCGACTGCGGTTTAACCGGCCGTAAGATCATCGTTGACACATACGGCGGCGCTTGCCCGCACGGCGGTGGTGCTTTCTCCGGTAAAGATCCGACTAAGGTTGACCGCTCTGCTGCTTATGCTTGCCGTTATGTCGCGAAGAACATTGTCGCTGCCGGACTAGCACGTCAGTGCCAAATTCAAGTTGCATATGCTATCGGTGTTGCTAAACCTGTCAATATTACGGTCTACACAGAGGGTACAGGCGTTATTCCTGATGAAAAAATCGCTGAATTAGTTCGCGAACATTTTGATCTTCGCCCAGCCGGCATCATCAAAATGCTTGATCTGCAGCGCCCGATTTACAGCAAGACAGCTGCATACGGCCACTTTGGAAGAGAAGAACCGGAATTCACATGGGAACGTACTGACAAGGCGGCTGACTTGAGAAAGGCTGCCGGACTCGATAAGTAATTTTTCCTCTGAAATCAAAAAATCCCATTCCTCAACAAAAGGATGGGATTTTTGCGATCAAGTTCTTACGATCTTCTCACCTAATAAAAACTTGTCTCAGACAATTTTTTCAAAGTTCGTTAAAACACTCTTTGGATGAAGGAATACCCGAAGACTTTGCACGGCGAACGCAAATAATAATTTATATCTCAGATAAAACCCAGACCAGCGGCAATACATTCAAGGGCGATCTCCGGCTTTCTGCACTTAATTTGCAGGGACCGTATTGAAATATCGTCTTCCGATTTTATTCGTTTGTTCTCCCAAAGCCAATAGCGATAATTTTCTAGATACGCAAGTGCCATTTTGTTTAGTGCACAGCGATTTGAGATGTAATTAGGGTTAGAGGCCTGTATTCGATCTTGTTGCCAGTACATGTCAAGCATCCAATGTAAATTATTTTCAATGCCCCAATGATTTCGAATAACGCGTGTCACCAGGGGCAAATTTTCTTGCATGCTGGCAATGGAACTGATGTAAAAGCTCTCATCAAAGCTTTCTTTTCTGGATCTCTTATGAGTTACCGTTTTAACCATTTTCAAGACTGAGCCCTCGCTAAGCCCAGCCCACTTTTTGCGCAAGGTTTTACTCAAAAATTTCCCGGAAACCATATAGACTTTTCGAGTCTCGATTCTGCCGTGGTCAAGCTCGACTCTTTCTTCAGAACTGTAGATGTGCGAGCAGTGAGCGGAGGCAAAGATTTCTCGAGCTTCGTCAAAGGATTTACTTTGATTTCCCTTCAAAGAGATTAGATAACCGCCTCCCTGTTTTTGAACTGCGTTGACAAAATCAATCTGGCAGCTCATAGCATCAGCAGTAACGTAGCAACCGTGCAAATCCCATCCTTTAACCAATTGCGGGCCTACAGTGATTTCATTAGTTTTTTTATCGATGATTTTGTGACCTAAACAAACTTTTGAAGCCGTGTCGTAAAGATTCATTAAGTAGTAGGCGCTGTGCGGCTGTCCATCGCTGTTGTCAGTTAAAGCTGTCGCACGAACTGCTTGCCCGTCAGCTGCAATAATTCTTCCAGCTTGTTCTCGAACCAACGGCAGGGTCATTTGTGAATAAAATTGATCAAATTCATTTGGATCAATCAAAAGCAGAAGCCGTCGAACAGTATCGTGGGAAAAGCCTTCTAACTTAAGTTGAGGCATTGTTTTGTGAAAGAACTCGCAGTAAGTTTTTGAGTACTGTTCGATAGATACAGCATCACTCTCGCCAGTCAAGGCAGAGAAAAGCGCCACAGTGGCCAGAGCAGTTACATCAACTGAGGTTTTCTTTGTTCCCGACAATTTGGCTTTTTGAACAGCCTTAGAAACAGAGGCTCCAACGGCTGCGGCCTGCCCCGCAACTTCAACGGGAGGGATAATTGTGCCCGAAAGTTTTTGTTTAAGCAACTTATTTTCTGCTTCCAGCCGCTCCAAATCGAGCCGAAGTTGATATTGCGGGCTCGGCACAAAACGGTTGCGGACGACATTTCCTAAGGAGATTCGAATTCTTTTTTTACTGCCTGTTTCTTCGTCAATCTCATATTCGTATTTATAAACTTGAATATATCCGCTTTTTTTATTTTCGTTGAGAAGCGCTCCCGCGGGCAGGCCTTGAACGTCAGAAAGTTTTAAAGTCATGGCACCATAGATATATATTATATCAGTATTGTGCCACTCTTAATCTGTGGATTCAAGGCAAGGAGCTAATTTATATCTTTTAAGGTGCTATATTTTTTTTTGTTGCATTCGCCCTGAAGACTTTGAACGTCAGAGCTTTCAAAAGGTTAAGCTAAATACTTTGAATCTCGTGACGGAAAGAACATCATGCAAGAATTGCCTCTTCAGCTTGTTACACAGATGATCGCGGATCGCAGGACAATCCACAAACGGCCGGAATTAGGTTGGACAGAGTTTGAAACCACCTACTTCATCGCGAAGCGATTGGAAAAACTTCAGGTTGAATTTCAATTAGGCGAAGATTTTTTGGATCGGGCTTCTGTTCACGGACGCGATGAGCAGGAAGTAAAAACAGCCATACAACGAGCTCTCGAACACGGGGTTCCAAAAAATTTCATTGAGAAGACTCAAGGTTACACGGGAGTTGCAGGAACTTTTGATACAGGCAGGCCAGGTCCAACCATTGCAATACGAGCAGATATTGATGCCGTTCCAGTTCAAGAAAGTCACGATGCGGCACATGAGGCCGTCCTAGGAGGATATTCCTCTGAAATACCAATGGTGATGCATTCCTGCGGTCATGATGCACATACCTCTATTTTGTTGGCAGTCGCTGAATGGATAGTTGAGAATCAAGATAATCTTTGCGGAAAATTCAAATTTGTGTTCCAGCCTTCAGAGGAAGGTGTCCGTGGGGGGGGGGTGGCCGTTGCAAACGGAAGTTTCTTGGACGATGTAGCCGAGCTGTTGTGCTTTCATATCGGGACGAAATGCAAGCTAGGTGAAGTGGGAATATGCAAAAAAGGTTTTTAGCAACATCAAAACTGAACGTAACTTTTGAAGGTGTTCCCGCTCATGCCGGGTCAAATCCTGAAGCCGGCAAAAGCGCGCTCTTAGCCGCTTGTAATGCTGCGACACTCATTTCTGGAATTCCACGGCATAGCAAAGGTTTGACTCGTGTTTGCGTGGGCAAGCTTATTGCAGGCGAAAGTAGAAATGTCATTCCTGCACACGCAGCAATGAAAATTGAAGCCAGAGGAGAGACGGGAGGGTTAAAAACTAGTCATGAAATTGTTGTGTAATCTTGTACAAACAAGAATAATACCCACCTTTTCACATGAAGCGTCTAGATTTTTCTCTCCTATCGGTAGGAGAGTTAGCAGCTAAATTAGGTGTTACCTCAGCAACCATTCGCCGCTGGTGCCGTGCCGGTAAATTGACGGAGACCCTCCGAACTGTCGGGAACCATCGTCGTTTTGCTTCTTGCTCTTTCTCTCATTTAATAAAAAAAAGGAACGCCGCAGCATCGGATATGCCCGAGTCTCCAGCTACGATCAAAAATCTGACCTTCAGTCCCAAATTCAACGCCTTAAAGACAGTGGCTGCGATGAGGTTATCTCTGATCTCGGCTCCGGATTAAACTGCAAAAAGCCGGGATTAAAGAAACTGCTGGAAGCCATCTGGAGCGGTACCGTAAGCTCTCTTACATTGACGCATGCCGATCGTCTTTTACGGTTCGGAAAGGAATTAGTTTTCTACTGGTGGAAACAGTTTAATGTCTCGATTCAGATTCTCGATGATCCGGAAGACGAAGCTTTTGAAACGGAACTGGTTAAGGATGTAATTACGCTGATGACTGTGTTCTCGGCTCGTCTTTACGGAAAAAGGAGCT